>JAZQXS010000276.1:0-2158 GCA_045633025.1 Eubacteriales bacterium
GAGACTGCTCTTTCGCTTGCTTTTGGCAGGCTTGCGCGACACGGCGACGGGCTCGTGCAGGATTTCCACCTGCTTCCCCGCGGCATCGTGGGGTATTATAGCACAAAGTGATGCGGTTGTCAAGGGAAAATGCGAAATGTATTCGGGTTGGTCGTAGAGTGTTTACGGGGCGGGCTTGTAGGCATCCAGGCCAAATATCGTATATGCCTCACGGTATGCTCTCAAAGCGGAATCAGGATTCGCGTCAAACCATTCCTTGGAATAAGCATCTTCCGCGATACGGTATGCTCTTTCCAGTTCGTGCTCACATTCTTCGATTCGTCCCAATTGATAATGGCAAGCCGCCATACCCACCACAGCATGACAGTGGTTAGCGGCCGTGCCGGTGATGGGGTAATTGGGGTATCCTCTGTCGGGGGTGGTGAACATGAAGCGTTCGATCACATCAGCGGATTCCTTGAAGTAGGTGAGCGCATTCTCAAAATCCTTCATGTCGTAGTATCCCTCGGCTTCGTTACAGCAGCAAATAAACAAGTCCTGCCAAGCATAAATGCGCCAATCCTCCGAGGCTTTCTGCTTATCCTTGCCCTTGAGCATATAAGAGGAGCTGCGCATTCTGTCGTGAATTCTCAGCGGCCAGATGACGGGCATAGACTCAATGATGGCCTTGGCATCGTCGTAGCGGTCGGTCATCATGTAGATGGAAGCCAAATTAGCCTTGGCTTCATTGACCACCGCCCCATCTCCCGATTCCTGGATCAAACGGTTGGCTATGGCAACAGCTCTGTCCAAAAGCTCCATGCGGCCATCGCTCCTCATGTGGCATTCGTAGAGATCCAGAAGCTTGGCTTTCAGGATGTCCGAGCCGGGATAGGCGGCGAGACCTTTCAAATAGATCGCCTCGGCTTTCTCCCAATTGCCCCAGAAGTAGGGCGAGGCTTCGGCTTGAACTTCCTCAATCCTACGGTCGATCTCATTGACGTCATAGGCAAACAGCTCGTCCATGCTCACCTTGAAATAGGCGGCGATGGCGGGAAGCAGGGCAATATCGGGGTAGCCCACGTTCATCTCCCACTTGCTGACCGCTTGGGGAGACAGGTTCAGCGCGTTGGCCAACTGCTCCTGGGTCACGTTGTTCTTTTTCCGCAGCTCGCGGATGCGGTTTCCGAGATTCATCATAATGGTTTTCTCCTTGTGGATGTAAAGTACAGCGGGCCCTCTGTCTACCCGTATTATAGCAGACTCGGCGCGGGATGTCAATGACCGCTCTGTTGCCCCTGGGACAACAGATGGTTGATATGGTTGTTAAGGGCACCTCTAAAAATTCCTCGCGCAGAGAATCGACGGAATCTTTTCCGTGATATTTCACAAAATCCCTTCGCGTAGGATAAACTACGCGCGCGGAATTTTGTTGCATCTGACGAAAAATCTTCTCGTCGTTTCTGACGCGCAGAATATTTAGAGGTACCCTTATGATTATTTTGCACAATTTTCCTAATTCCTCTTGACAAAATCCTCCAAACATTTTATAATATCCATGAATCAATTTTAGAAAAGTGAGGTAATCCCCCATGCTTTATACTGCAAATGCACCTCGTCCCGAGTTCCCCCGCCCTCAGTTTGACCGCGGTGATGCCAACTGGCTCAACCTCAACGGCCCCTGGGAGTACCAGACCGACCGCGGTATGTCGGGTGAGGCAAGAGACTTCCACAAGGATGCCCCATTCACCGAGACCATTACCGTCCCCTTCTGCCGCGAGAGCGAGCTGTCGGGCATCGGCGACAAGGATTTCTGCGAGGCTGTTTGGTATCGTAAGACCTTGACCCTCCCCGAGAATTGGGCGGGTAAGCGCATCCTGCTCCATATCGGTGCTTGCGACTACTACACCAAGGTCTGGGTCAACGGTACCTACCTGGGCGACCACGTCGGCGGCTACGTCGAGTTTTCCTTTGACATCACCCGCGCCCTCCGCGAGGGTGAAAACACCATCACCATCGGCGTCAAGGACGATGTCCGCAGCGGCAACCAGCCCGCGGGTAAGCAGTCCGCCCAGTACCACTCCTTCGGCTGCTTCTACACCCGTACCACGGGTATCTGGCAGACCGTATGGTTGGAGTGCGTACCCGTGGATTACGTTAAGTCCACCAAGTACTATCC
>JAZQXS010000277.1:0-7607 GCA_045633025.1 Eubacteriales bacterium
TATAAAGATAGCAAAACCCAAAGTTAGGAGACCAACATGATTCAAATAGAACGCTCATCCGTCATGAACATAGACGGCGCCATCCGCGGTGCCCGCAACCCCATGAACAGTTGGGGCAAGTCCGACAGTTACTACGACGAGAACGGAAAATTCGTCCTCGGCCCCGTGGATATTGATTTCGGCCACCGTTTAGCTGTTTCAGGCAGTGATCACCGCAAATTCCTCCGTCAGGTCTTTGTGACGGTAGATATCACAGCCCCCCTGTACTGGTGGAAGGAATTCGATACCTATAAGGTAGGAACCGTGGCCAATTCCTGCTCCACCATGCACAAGATCCACGCCAAGGCCTTCGAACGCGATGATTTCTCCCACGACCGCCTGGACGAAGGAGGATTGGCTCTTCTGGACGCCACCATCGCTTATCTGGAAGCCGAGCGCCAAAAATTCCTCGCGGACAAGGAGAATCGCCAGCCCTGGCACAACATGATCCAGATGCTTCCCTCCTCCTACAATCAAATGCGCACCGTCACCCTCAACTACGAGAATCTCATCAATATCTATTACGCCCGCAGGAACCACAAGCTGGCCGAGTGGCATACCCTCTGCGATTGGATCCTCACCCTGCCCTGCGCCCGTGAGTGGATCTGCGTGAAGGAATAAAGCAAGAAAGGAAAAAGAGTATGCATTTTACCATTCATAACCCCCTGAGCGAGGACTGGTACGCCGATCCCGAAGCGCGATTCTACGAGGGAAAGTACGTCATCTACGTCACCCACTCCCTCCCCTTTGAGCAGCAGCACAACCACTCCTGCTTTGTCTCAGAGGATCTGACCCACTGGGAGCTGCACAGGGACATCATCGACATGAGTGGGTTTCCCCACGTCAAGGGCGCTGTCTGGGCGCCTACCATTGAGGAGGTCAACGGAAAATACTACTACGTTTTCGCCACCAACGACATTCCTCACATGAGCGAGGTGGGAGGCTTGGAGATCGCCGTCTCGGACTCCCCGACCGGCCCCTTCAAAGCCCTTTTGGATCATCCCCTCATTGGCGAGTTCCACAACGGAGCTCAACCCATTGACGCCCACCTGTTCAAGGATGATGACGGGACGGTCTATCTCTACTACGGCGGCTGGGGTCACTGCAATATCTGCCGCATGAATCCGGATATGACGGGATTCGTGCCCTTCGATGACGGAGTCACCTTCCGCGAGGTCACGCCCCCCGACTACGTAGAGGCTCCCTGTATGCTCAAGCGCAACGGTATCTACTATTTCATGTGGTCCGCCGGGAACTGGACTGACGGAACCTATCGGGTCAACTACTGCACCTCCGATACGCCGTGGGGACCCTTTAGCGAGGCGGACACCATCCTCTCCACGGGAGACAGTCAGATCGCCTGCGGCCCCGGCCATCACGGCTACCTCTACCTTCCCGAGGAGGATCAATATCTCATCGTGTACCACCGTCATAAGCCCTCCGTCCCTGTCAGCGACGCGCGCTTTCTCTGCATCGACCGCATGGAATTCGATCAGAACGGCCGTATCATCCCCGTGACGATGACCTCCGAATGGAACTACCAAAGCCACCTCTAAAAATTCTCCACTCAATCCATACAACCTGAAAGGAGCAAACCATGTCCATCACCATCACCAACCTCAAGGATTCCAAGATCACCAAGCAGGCGATTATCCGCACCAAGAATACCATGTACGTCCTGGGTATCTTCGCGGATCGCTTCCCCGTTCATCTGTACTACGGCAAAAAATCCCGCTCCGCCGACATGGGCTACCACCCCTTCGAGCGGGCCTTCTCCCCCTACTATCCCGAGTGTGGTTGGGATTATATGCCCAACACCGTGGAGTCTGAGTATCCTTATTTCGGTATGGGTGACTTCCGCGCCTCCGCCATCCGCGTCCGTGACCTCTCTACGGGCAGCGATGTCACCGAGTTCACCTTCCGCAAAATGAAGAAGTTCAAGGGTCGCGTGGCCATCAACGCACCCATCTACGGCGAGCTTCCCTACGCCGAGGCCGACGAGGACACCGAAACCCTGGAGATGATCCTGGACGATACGGTCACGGGCTGTGAGCTTCATCTGTTCTACACCGTATTCCCCGAGAGCGATGTCATCGCCCGCCACATGACCCTCGTCAACAAGGGCAAGAATACCGTTTCCCTGGAAAAGTGCATGAGCCTGTGCCTGGACATCAAGCGGGATAATTTGGATCTTATCTCCACCTACGGCGGCCACGGCCGCGAACGCATGGTGGACCGTCACACGGTGTCCTACGGTGTCCACCGCATCACCAGCCGTCGCGGTGCCTCCTCCCACATGGAAAACCCCTGCATCATCCTCTGCGACCCCAAAGCCTCCGAGGAGCGGGGCGAGGCCTACGGATTTAACTTCGTTTACAGCGGCGATTTCCTGGACGAGCTGGAGATCGATCAGACAGGCAAGACCCGCGTACTGGTGGGTCTGGGCGACGAGACCTTCGCTTGGCGGCTGGAGGCGGGCGAGTCCTTTACCTCCCCTGAGGCAGTCATGACCTACGCTCCCAACGGTATCGGCGAGGTCTCCCGCAATTTCCACCGCTTCACCCGCAAGCACATCCTCCCCCCCGAGCCCTTTGAGCGCCGTCCCGTCGTGCTGAACTCCTGGGAGGCCTTCTACTTCAACATCGACGGCAAGCTCATGGAGGACTTCTCCGCCGGTGCCACCGAAGTGGGCATGGATCTCCCCGTTATGGACGACGGTTGGTTCGGTGCCCGCCGCCACGACCGCGCGGGTCTGGGCGACTGGACTCCCACCCCCGAGCTGTTCCCCGACGGTCTGGCCGCCTTTGTGGAGCGCGTCAAAGCCAAGGGCGATAAGTTCGGTATCTGGATCGAGCCCGAGATGGTCAACCCCGACAGCGACCTCTACCGCGCCCATCCCGAGTGGGCCCTCTCCGCCCCCGGTCGTGTGCCCCTGGAGTCCCGTAACCAGCTGGTGCTGGACATGGGCAACCCCGAGGTAGTGGATTACCTGTCGGATATTCTGGGCAAGACCTTCAACGGCATTCCCTTCGACTACTTCAAGTGGGATATGAACCGCCACCTGACCGGGGTGTACTCCAATATCCTGCCCCCCGAGCGGCAGAAGGAAGCCTCCTTCCGCCACATGTGCGGCGTCTACGAGCTGTTCCGCCGTCTGCGCGCCATGTTCCCGAACGCCATGATCGAAAATTGCAGCGGCGGCGGCGGACGCTACGACCTGGGTATGATGAAGTATTCCACCCAGATCTGGACCAGCGATAATACCGAGCCCGTAGACCGTACCTACATCCAGTACGGCAGCACCCTGGGCTATCCCGTGACGACCATGAGCTGTCACGTAGCCAACCACAACAGCTCCATCGAAGACCCCCGCAAGCTGAACTACGGCTTCCGCGTGGCCATCAACGGCCCCCTCGGCTATGAGCTGAACATCCTGGTCGCCTCTGACACCGCCAAGGCCACCATGAGCGAGCAGATCAAGGAGTACCGCGCATACGAGCACCTCATCCTTCGTGGTGACTTCTACCGCCTGCTGAGCCCCTTCGAGTGCGGCCGCTACGCCTACTACTTCGTCTCCGAGGACAGCCGTGAGATCCTCCTGTCCTACCTCCAGAACTTCGACGACGCAAAGAAGACCGTCTACAAGCTCAAGATCAGCCGCGCCCTCCTCGGCGTGACCTACCGCGACACCATCTCGGGCAAGACCTACACCGGAGAGGAGCTTCGCCGCGGCATCGAGGTGGAGAGCGACGAAAAGGGACTCTACGCCGTCATGTGGCACCTGGTGGCAGAGGCGTAAAACGCGAGTAGCGTACTCCCCCTGCGACCAAAGAAATGAAAAACAGAAAATCTCCCGCCGTTGCGCAGTCATGCGTAGCGGCGGGAGATTTGATTCAGTGAGCATTCAATTTATAACGCTTATAACGCGCCCTTTTTTCCCCGTTTTACGGCCGATCTGCGCCATCTCGCGTGAATCAGAAGCCAAAGTCCTCCGTCCAACAAAAGGAACGCCGCGCCAACGCCCACAAGGCAGAATATACTGACCAGTAGGTTGGCATACCAAGGGGCGGTGCCCGAAGCGGATAGCGCCAAAACGAGCACCACAACAACGGTCTCTGCCGCGGCCAGCTCGGCTCGCAGATGGTCAAAACGCCACAGGTAGGCGAGTTCCTTCTTGACCGTGGGCATTTCCCCGTCACAGTAGGCTAAGTACGCGCCCTCCAGCTTCATATTCTGCAAACGGCGGAGGAAAATGATGAGCAGGGTCAAACC
The DNA here is from genome assembly GCA_045633025.1 of Eubacteriales bacterium. Lineage (GTDB taxonomy): Bacteria > Bacillota > Clostridia > Oscillospirales > CAG-272 > CAMEON01. The sequence goes on from JAZQXS010000277.1 coordinate 4,312, forward strand.
GGCGGGAATCCCCGCCAAAACAGCGAATTGAGCCACAGGATTCGAAAAGAAATTCGCAGTGGTCAAAAGCGCCCCCGACCCCAAGAAAAAGATCAGCCACAGAACTCCGGCGCAGGCGAGCAGAGATAACAGCTTTTTGACATACAACCTCAGCATGATTCGAATTCCTCACTTTCAAAATGGTCTTTTGTCCTTTTTTTGCGTTCGTCCGAACGTTTGTAAAGTAATTATATCATACCCGTCGGATTTTGTCAAGTAGGTTTTCACAAAAAAGCTATTTTTTGCAACCTCAATCCCCTGTTCTTGTCAAATTTCCAAGAATCTTTCCTGTTTTTTGCATTTTTTAAAAGAAATTTTGCAAAAACCCTTGACATCGTCTTGCAAATGATGTATAATGAGCACATCGTTTTATTTTTAACGATACCAAACCGCGCTAAAGCGGAAATTTATATGTATTTCCATTCGGAGGTAACAGTTATGAACAGAGTGTTTAACTTTTCGGCAGGTCCCTCTATGCTTCCCGTCCCCGTTCTCGAGCGAGCAGCAGCAGAGCTGGTCTGTTACGGCGAGTCCGGTATGTCGGTCATGGAGATGTCCCACCGCTCTCCGGATTACGAAGCCATCATCCAGAAGACCGAGGCTGATCTTCGCAAGCTGATGAATATTCCCGACAACTACAAGGTTCTCTTCCTGCAGGGCGGCGCCTCCACCCAGTTTGCTTCCATTCCGATCAACTTGATCGGCCGCACCGGTAAAGCCGACTACATCGTCTCCGGCCAGTTCTCCGGCAAGGCATACAAGGAAGCGCAGAAGATGGGCTACGATGTCAAGTGCGTCGCTACCACCAAGGACGACAACTTCGACCACATCCCCGAGGTAACCCGTGACATGATCCGTCCCGACGCCTCCTACGTCCATATCTGCTTCAACAATACCATCTACGGTACCAAGTACAGCTACATCCCCGACACCGGTGACGTGCCCCTGGTAGCCGACATGTCCTCCTGCATCCTCTCCGAGCCCGTGGACGTTTCCAAGTTCGGCGTGATCTACGCAGGTGCGCAGAAGAACATGGCTCCCGCAGGCGTGACCGTGGTCATCGTCCGCGACGACCTGCTGGATTACTGCGATCCCAAGGCTCCCACCATGCTGGAGTGGAAGACCATGGCCGAGAACGACTCCATGTACAACACCCCTCCCTGCTACACCATCTACATGCTGGGTCTGGTCTGTGAGTACCTGCTGGAGCAGGGCGGTCTCGAGGCCATGAAGGAGAAGAACGAGAAGAAGGCCGCTCTCCTGTACGACTACCTGGATAACCAGGACTACTATCTGGCTCCCGTTAAGGTCGGCTCCCGCTCCATGATGAACCTCACCTTCGTTACCGGTAACGCCGATCTCGACAAGAAGTTCGCTTCCGAGGCAGGCAAGGCCGGCATGAAGAACCTCAAGGGTCACCGTTCCGTCGGCGGTATGCGCGCCTCCATCTACAACGCTATGCCCTACGAGGGTGTGGCCGCTCTGGTAGAGTTCATGAAGAAGTTCGCCGAGGAGAATCCTAAGGCGTAAAGAGCGAGGGGCTTTGCCCCTGGCCCCCGGCAGGGCTCTGCCCTGCACCCGCTTAACCCCCTTTTGAAAAAGGGGGTTAAGAATCCCTAAAACTTTTATTTGGAGAAATTCCGTCATGAAAAACATTCAACTGCTCAATAAGATCGCCAAGATCGGCACCGACAAGCTGGATCCCGCCGTTTACAATATCGGCACCGAGATGGATGCCCCCGAGGGTATCATGGTTCGTTCCGCTAACATGCTGGACATGGAATTCAACCCCGAGCTGCTGACCATCGCCCGCGCAGGCGCCGGTGTCAACAACATCCCTCTGGATAAGTGCACCAAGGAAGGTATCGTCGTGTTCAACACCCCCGGCGCTAACGCCAACGGCGTGAAGGAGCTGGCTGTCTGCGCTCTGCTTCTGGCTTCCCGTGACATCGTGGGCGGTATTCAGTGGGTCGATACCCTGAAGGACGATCCCGACGCCGCCAAGACCGTGGAGAAGAACAAGTCCAAGTTCGCAGGCTGCGAGATCCAGGGCAAAACGCTGGGTGTCATCGGTCTGGGCGCGATCGGCGGTCTGGTCGCCAACATCGCCGTCCGTCTGGGTATGAAGGTCGTTGGTTGCGACCCCTTCCTGTCGGTTGACGCCGCTTGGAATCTGAACCATAACATCACCCACGCCGCTACCTATGAGGAAGTCTACAAGGTAGCCGACTACATCACCATCCACGTCCCCGCCACCGCCGACACCAAGGGTATGATCAATGCCTCCACCCTGGCTATGATGAAGGACGGCGTCAAGATCATAAACCTCTCCCGCGACTCCCTGGTCAAGTCTGCCGACATGATCGAGGCTTTGGCTTCCGGTAAGGTTTCCTCCTACGTCACCGACTTCGCTACCCCCGAGCTCATCGGTGTCAAGGGTGCCATCCTGATTCCTCACCTGGGCGCCTCCACTGAGGAGTCCGAGGACAACTGCGCTGTTATGGCCGCCGTTCAGATGGACGACTACCTGGCCAACGGTAACATCAAGAACAGCGTCAACTTCCCTGCTGTTTCTATGCCCCGCTCGGGTGATGCCCGTATCTGCGTGCTCCATGAGAACGTGCCCGGCATTCTGACCCAGCTCACCGGTATCATGGCCGACGCAGGTCTGAACATCGAGAACATGACCAACAAGTCCCGTGGCAACGCCGCCTACACCATCTTCGACGTAACCGGCGCGGTTCCCGCCGCTCTCTATGACGATCTGAAGGTACTGGAGGCTGTGCTTCGCGTCAGAGTGATCTGATTTCCCCAAAAAACAAATCCTTCGTGGAGCACATGGTTCCACGAAGGATTTTTCTGTATGCGTACTGTCTTTTTCCCTCTAATACTAATTCACTTTTACAATCTTGAATAACTTTGGTAGGGGCGCACCTGCGTGTGCGCCCGATACTTTTTCGGTGGACGGGCGCACACATAGGTGCGACCCCACCACGAAATATTTTGGATTCAAGGTTTTATACTAATCCTCAATCAAAATCTTGAAAGTGAATCCGTTCTCAAGCTACCCCAACAACCCAGTGGGTAGGGACCCACGGTGAAGGCAAATATCCATCCATGAAACAGCGAGTAAATACATACAACAGCATTTTTTTGAAAGTTTAGGGGATTCTTAAGGCCCCTTTTCAAAGGGTCCTTAAGCCGCCGGAGGCTCGCTCTCCTATTCAATGTTTTCATCAAGGATTAGTATTATTCGT
>JAZQXS010000278.1:0-6597 GCA_045633025.1 Eubacteriales bacterium
GGCGCTGTGCGTCGGTGAAGTAAGCGGGAACGGTGATGACCGCGTCGGTGACGGTGGTACCCAGGTAAGCCTCGGCGTCAGCCTTCAACTTCTGCAGGATCATTGCGGAGATCTCCTGGGGGGTGTAGTTCTTGCCGTCAATGGTGGTCTTGTAGGCGGTGCCCATGTGACGCTTGATGGAGCTGATGGTGCGGTCGGGGTTGGTGATAGCCTGACGCTTTGCGACCTGACCAACCATACGCTCGCCGGTCTTGGAGAAGGCGACCACAGAGGGGGTGGTGCGAGCGCCTTCGGGATTGGGGATAACGATGGGCTCGGAGCCCTCAAATACTGCAACACAAGAGTTGGTCGTACCAAGGTCAATACCAATAATCTTTGCCATAATAATAATCTCCTTTATATATAGATAATTTTTACATATAATGAAATTCGCCAAGGCGAATTTCTTCCGAAACATTCCGCCAAGCGGAATATTTCACTCGCGCCAAGCGCGAATTTCACTTTCGCAAAGCGAAAATTTCACATTTCCCCGAAGGGGAAATATTTCACGGACAACGTCAGTTGGCCACCTGCACCATCGCGTAGCGGATGATGTGATCGCCCTTGCGGTAGCCCTTTTGGAAGACAGCTACGATGGCGCCCTCGGGGAGGGACTCATCCTCGACGTGCATGACGGCGTTGTGAATGTCGGGGTTGAAAACGTCACAGGGGACTTCCTCCACGCCCAGCTTGGCCAATGCGTCGGTGGCAGACTTGAGGGTCATGGTGATGCCGTGACCCAGGGGGGATTCCGCATCCTCGGGGGTCAGTCCCGCGGCGGCGCGCTCCAGCGTGTCGATGACGGGGAGCAGACCCTTGACGGTCTCGGCGGTGGCATCGCCGTAAATGCTGTCCTTTTCCTTGGCGGTGCGGCGGCGGAAGTTGTCGTACTCGGCCAGCATCCGCAGATATTTGTCCTTTTCCTCGGCTAATGCGGCTTCGGCGGCCTCCAGCTTCTTCTTAACCTCAGCCAGCTCAGCTTCAGCCTTCTTGAGACGTTTTTTATCAGCGCCCTTCAGCTTGCTGTCGTCGGCTGTTGCCTCGGCTTCCTCGGCCGTGGAGGTAACCTCCTCCAAGGTCTCCTCGGAAACCTCGGGGGTCTCCGCGGCGGAGTTCTTTTGGGTTTCGTTCATAATGGGTATCCTTTCTATGCTTTGTCAGATGGCGGAATCAAAAGCCCGCCGTCCCGGAGTTGCTTCTGTTCGGGGGAAAGCAGGGATTCTACGTTTCCCGAGATTCCTTCCAGCGTCGCCAGAACCTTAGCGTAATCCATACGCGCGGGACCCAAAACGCCGATGGCGCCCACGGTTTTTCCGTCCTGTACGATCGGGCGGTACACCAAGGCGGATTTGTCCATGACCTTTACCGCGCTTTCGGAGCCGATGACTACGTTGACGCCGTCTCCGTCCGGGTCAGAAACCATGCGGAGAATGTCGTCCTTTTGTTCGATGGCGCCCAAAAGCTCTTTCATGCGGTCGGGGTCGCTGAATTCGGGGTACTGGAGCAGGCGGTCCATGCCGCTGACCTTCAGCTCTCCCTGATCCATCTCACTCATGGCCTCGTAGATGACCTTGACCACCACCGAAACCAGCTCTGCGCGGTTGCCCATGGCTTTCTCCATCTCCATCATAATGGGAAGGGTGATCTCGTTAGCAGACAGGTTTTGTAAGTGCTCGTTGCAGACCGCCGCCAAAAGGTCGGTTACCGCCGTTGATATGGGAGGCATATCCGTGAGACGTACGGTCTTGGTTTTTACCTGACCGCCCGAGGCCACCAAAACCAGAATGAAGGTGTTTTCATCCAAGTAGACCGCATCGAATCGGCGGACAATTACGCTGGAGGCGCGGGGCTTAATGGCGAAGGCCGTGTAGTTGGTCAGCTTAGAGGCTACTTTGGAGGCTGTGAGCAGGATGTGATCCAGCTCGGCCATCTTCTCCTTCAAGAGCTCGTTGATCTGGAAGATCTCACGCGCGGTCATGGCGTAATGCTCCACCAGCGTGTCCACGTAGAACCGGTATCCCCGCTCGCTGGGGACGCGTCCGGCTGAGGTGTGAGGCTGTTCCAGGTAACCCAGATTTTCGAGCTCCGCCATTTCGTTGCGGATGGTAGCAGATGAGCAGGGGATCTGCTTGTTCTCCATCAGATACTTGGAGCCCACAGGCTCGCCGTCTGCGATGTGAGCGTCTATGATGGCTTTGAGTATGAGCTTTTTGCGCTCGCTGAGCTCCTGTCCCGCTTGCGGAACCGAGGGCATATCATCCATGGTCGTACCTCTGCCTTTCTGCCGGATTTCTCGTTTTTAGCACTCGCTTACGTCAAGTGCTAACCGATGCTAATAATGTACCACTTTTGCGTGGATTTGTCAAGAGCTTTTTCGGATTTTTCCCTGCTTTTTTTGTTAATAATCGGTGAACGGTTTTTGAACAGCAAATTTTTTTGCGTATGTGGAGGGGAGATTGCTAAATTCAGAGATGGTTCGACAAAAAACGAGACGGGTACATATACTGGCATAAGGGGGAGGGATTCAGACTCGAAATATCGGTTCGTGTCGAATTATGCGATGAAAAATCCCGACGGCCCGTTGTTTATATTCCGCTGTTTTCGGGAAAACTATTCACAGGAACAGCCCGCCGCACGGCGTACATCATATATGGAGGAACCATCATGCCACCTACGACTCAAAATCCGTCCTTTAAGACGCATCAAACTCCGCCCTCAGTGCGGCGGGGGGATATATTCTATGCCGATCTCAGCCCCGTGGTGGGCTCGGAGCAGGGAGGACTGCGTCCCGTACTGATCATTCAGAACGACGTGGGCAATCGGTACAGCCCCACGGTCATTGCCGCCGCGATCACGTCTCGCATGGGCAAAACCAAGCTTCCCACGCACATTGATATTTATGCCGACCGAGTGGGACTCTCCAAGGATTCCGTGATTCTTTTGGAGCAGATCCGTACATTGGACAAACGCCGTCTGCGGGAGAAAATGGGACACTTGGACGAGGCGGTCATGGAGGAGGTGAACAACGCCATCGCCGTTAGCTTCGGCCTCCATGAGGGAATCCGACGGAGCGAGGAAGAGGAGATCCGTGAGTCCGCCGACTCCGAGCATGAGCTGCGGGAGCCGGCCGCGCGGGTACAGCATAATCCCGTCAGCGACCCGAGGCCTCCTCGAGAGCCTCAGCCCCGCAGAGATATCCCCAACGTGGCCGCCGCCGCCAAGGAGGAAGAGCGCACCGAGGGATAAAGAGGGATAAAAAAGATACGAGACGCAAGACGTATCTTGTATCTCGTATCTTGTATTTGGCTGTTTAATCAGCTTTCGGATGCCAGCTTGTCCAGCCTCTTGAAGAAATTGTTCCAGCTTTTCTGGGCAGCTTTCGTTTTGGTCTTGAAGCGGGAAGCGGTATCATTGTTGCCACCGGCGACAAGCTTTTGGAACTCCTGATGGAAAGAGCCCATCACGTGGGAGTATACGAAGCCGGGGTCGATGCGGATGTTGTTGATGATCAGATCCATCATTGCCGAGGACTCGGGATCCTGCGCCAGCTTGGTACGCAGAGTGGTTTCGTAGTATACGGGTCTGACCAGATTGTAGCTGGACGAACCGATGGCCTCCAAAACGGCGCTGACCATGTCTTGACGCTCGCCCTGCAGCGTAGTAGGGAAGCAAGCAATCTGGAAAGCATCGTGCATCTGGCTGTAATAAGCGGTCTGATCCTCGCTGTAACGGGGAATCGGAACGACGCCGTATTCGTCGGTCATGCTACGCATGATGCTATCCTCCAAGAACTCCATGCACAGAGTGGCCATGGCGGCGTAGCCCGAGGAAAACATAGTCGCTTCGGTCGTGCCGGAGGAGCCCGCTGCAACGTAAGTCGCGCCATCGGTGTCGTAGTAGAGCTTCAGTACCTTTTCGGCCATATCGTACATCTTATTGGTGTCAAAGGCCCACTCGTATTCGCCGTTTGTATTCTTGCTGATGATGTCGACCTCGCAGGATGCCCAATAGGGGTCTACGAAAATAAAGTCATTGGAAACAAAGCCGTAGATATCATCGGTGGTATCCTGGACAGCGTTGCCGTTATCCCGATGGAACAGAGGAACCAGGGACATTTGCTTGTCGATGGTCCAGGTGCCGTTGTTCACCAGCTCATAGAGGAAGGGCTGGTTGGCATCGGTAAAGAGCTTCTTGTTGAATACCGTGACGTAAGTGCGGCGATACAGGGACATGGTAAAGTCACCTGTGACGCCGTACTGGGCGTCGTTGTAGTTGCCCACGTCATTAAAGCTCTGGTTCCACCAGATCTGATCGAAATCAATGTACTCAGTTTGGCGCAGATTGGCGAAATACCCCTCTGCGAACTTGGGTGCTGTTTCCCAGCAGAATTCGACCATGACGTCGTAGTCGGTGCTGCCGCTGTTGACAGCGGTAATGACCTTATTGATGGCGTCATCATCGTCGATACAGGTGATCTCAACGTTGAGACGGGATTCCACCAGCTTGTTCCGTTCATAAATGATATCATTGACGGGGTCATTGGTCAGTTCTTCGGCGGTAATCTGGTCGCCGCTGATAAACATGATCTTCTCTCCGCCGTAGTCCAGATCATCAGGCAGGTTGTCCTTCAACGCAGTATCGATTTCCTCTGCGGCGGTGGTTTGCTCAGCCTTAGTTTCGGTGATTTCGCCGTCGTTGGCGCAGGCTACGAAGGTGGGGATCAGCATAAGTGCGGCCAGAATGGCGGCCAGAGTGCGTTTCTGTTTCATAAGAACCTCCGTTTTCGAAAATATTACACATTTCATTATAGCACATGGGAACGGAAAAGTCAAGTGTAAAACGAAAAAGTGTCAAGTGTAGAACGAAAAAAGGGATATCCGTCAAACCGGCGGATATCCCTTGGTGAGTTTGTGAAAATGCTTACTTGAGCATACCCTTGAGCGTGTTTTCGGCTGTGATTGGACAAACGCCGTCTGCGGGAGAAGATGGGACATCCGGATGAGGCGATCATGGAGAGGGATAAAATAAAAAGATACGAGACGCAAGACATATCTTGTATCTCGTATCTTGTAGTTTACCGCTTGCTCAGCTCTGGGATGCCAGCTTATCCAGCTTGCTCAAGAAGTCTTCCCAATTCTTCTTCGCCTGCTTCGTGGAGGCTTTGAAGCGGGACATAGTATCGTTGTTGCCGCTCTCAATCAGGGCTTGGAACTGCTGGTGGAAGCCGACGCCGGAGCCGGCCATAGCGTGGGAATACACGAAACCGGGGTCAATGTAAATATTATTGATGATCAGATCCATCATCTCGGCGGATTGGGGATCCTGAGCCAGCTTGGTACGAAGGGTGGTCTCATAGTAGACAGGTCTGACCAGGTTGTAGCTGGTGGAGGAGAGAGCCTCCAGCACGGCGCTCATCATATCCAAGCGCTCACCCTGAACCGTGGTGGGAATGCTGGCGATCCGGAAGCCGTCATGCATCTGGCTACGGTAGGTGGTCTGAGACTCCAGGAACTTGGGGATCGGCACTACGCCGTATTCGTCGGTCATGTCTCTCATCTGCGCGTCCTCCAACTGCTCGATACAGATGGTGGCCATGGCGGCGTAGCTCGACGAGAACATGGTGAGGATCGTAGACTCGGCGGCGTAGTCGTCATGCTCGATGTAGGCGCCGTCGTCGGTGGCGTAGTAAAGGTGAAGCACCTTTTCGGCCATGTCGTACATTTTCTCCGAATCAAAGACCCACTCATATTCGCCGTCGTTATTTTTCGTGATGATGTCGATCTCGCAGGCGGCCCAGTAGGGGTCTACGTGGATGAAGTCACTGCTGACCAAGCCGTAAATATCGCCGGTCTTGTCCTGGGTCTGGTTACCATTATCCTTGTGGAGCAGGGGAACCAGGGAGGCCTGCTTGTCCAACGTCCAGGAGCCGTCTTCAACATGGTCGTAGAGGAAGTCCTGGCGGGCATCGGTGAACAGCTTCTTATTGAATACGGTAGCGTAGGTACGGCGGTACAAAGACAGGGTCATGTCGCCCGTGATACCGTACTGGGCATCGTTATAGGAGACCACATCGTTGAAGCTCTGGTTCCACCAGGGCTTCTGGAAATCCAGATACTCGGTCTGGCGCAGGTCGGCGAAGTAGGCCTCGGCAAATCTCGGAGCGGTCGTCCAGCAGTAGGATACCAGAATATCGTAATCAGCGCTGCCGCCGTTGATGGAGGTAATGACCTTGTTGACACAATCGGCGTCATTAATGCAGTCGATCTCAATGCCGAGCCGCTGCTCAACGGCTTTGTTTCTCTCATAGAGGATGTCGCTGACGGGATCGCCGGACAATTTCTCGGACGTAATTTGGTCATCGCTGATGAAGGTGATCTTCTCTTTTTTGAAATTCAGATCCTTGGGCAGGGAGTCCTCCAGCCAGTTCTCGTTGGCGGAGGTGTCGGTTTGAGCGGTATCCGTGTCAGCAGAGTTGTCAGAATTGGCGCAAGCGGTAGCCGTACCGACCAGCATGAGCGCGGCCAGAACAGCAGTCAAAAAGCGTGTTTTTTTCATGGA
>JAZQXS010000279.1:0-4876 GCA_045633025.1 Eubacteriales bacterium
AAAGTATTTGGAGGTCGATTTCTTCGGCGAAGAGCTCCTTGCGGGGAAATCCACCAAGATCGAATGGCTCAAGCCTGTTTTTGCCGACGACGTGCTTACGGGGAGAGCCACAATAACCAATCTGGTCAAACGAAATGCCAAGAACGGCCTTGTGGAGGTCACGATCGAAGCGTACAACCAAGATGGCGCGCTTGTTTTGACCGACGTTACAGAAGCGGTTGTAAAGTGCAAGCCTATCGCATAACCTATTTGTAAAAGCCTCGGCAGGGGGAGCCTTGCCGAGACTATATTGCTATACAACCAAAGAAAGCACCCGGCGAAAAAGTTGAAATTATTTCGAAAAAGGTCCGGACTTCCTTCCCTTTCTGTGGCACTGTTGTGTGCTGACAGGAGGTACAAAAAAAGAACAAAGAACGGTCATCAAAATTTTTCCCCCGCTGTTTTTCACGCGTATGCGCGAAAAGCCGAAAAACGCCTTGATTTATTCATAATTATGTGATATAATAAAACGGTGATATTTCCATTTTACAAGGAGGTGGGCTCATGACAATTGCATACGGCGTCATTTTTGCTTTGTCGCTTCTACTGCCCATCGGGTATTTTCTGTTCGTGCGCAAATCGCAAAACCAGCCTTGGCTCTTTGTCCTCTACCTGTCTGTTTGCGTGGTTCATTTCGGATATCTGCTTTTGGCGTTGTCCAAAACGGTTGGGTTCGCACTCACGGCAAACAAGATCGCATACTTCGGACAGGTATTCGTTCCGCTGTGTATGTTTATGATCATTTCGGGTCTTTGCGGATTCATCTACAAAAAATGGGTCAAATGCGCGCTCCTCGTTGCGGCGATGCTGATGTTCGGGCTCGTGCTGACAACCGGGCACCTGGATTGGTACTACAAGAGCGTTGAGCTGACCTATGCGGACGGCGCGGCAAAGCTCATTAAGGAATATGGCTTCCTTCACCCCGTAAACCTGATATACGTTCTCGGATACTTCGCGGCCATGCTCGCGGTGATCGGTGTATCGCTGAAGAAAAACAACGGAAAATCACAGAAGCTCGTAGGACTTATGTTAGCCGTGGTGATCGGCAATATCGGTATGTGGCTTGTGGAGAAGCTGGTCACCTGGAATTTTGAGTTTCTTTCCGTCTCCTACCTGATGAGCGAGGTGGTGATCTTCTTCGTGTATTGGATGCTCGAGGACTACGTGCACAAGGACGACATCTCCGCGCCCGTGGTGACCGTGGTGGCGGCAGAGGAAAAGGTTCCCGTCATCGTGGTGGATAATCTGACGAGGGCGGAGAAGATCCGAGCCATTCTGAACGCGCTCCCCGAGGATACGGTTTTGTCTGCAAGGCAGACGGACATTCTGGAAAGGATCCTGGATCACAAGAGCCGAAAAGAGATCGCCGCCGAGCTCCACCTGTCGGAGAACACGGTCAAGACCCACACGAGTATGCTCTACAAGACCCTCGGCGTATCGGGCCGAGACGATATATACGCCATGTTCCAAAAATAGACCGATTTCGGGCGGTGACCGCAGGGTCACCGCCCTTTTGGGTGCTTTTGGGGGCGAAAACACCCCCGATTCACCCCAATTCACCCCGAATCACCCCTAAATCACCCCGATGGGTGAATGACATTTTATGATAAATATGGTAAAATAGAGGTGTCAAAATCAGCTCGCAGCTCGAAGGGGTGCGGGAGAAGAGAAAAGGAGAAAAAGACAATGAAAACAAATTTTAAGCCAAAGCTCTTAGGGCTTCTGCTCGTATTCGTCATGGTGCTTTCCACCCTGTTGCAGGGGATGGCGCCCATGACTGCTATGGCTGCTGAAAGCCCATACGGCTTGGAATCCGGCAGCAAATTGGGTAAAAGCGGAAAGATTACCTTTACCGTGGACGATGATGGCGTACTGACCTGGACTGAAGTCCCCGGTGCCACCTCTTACGAGTTGAATATTCGGATGAACGGCCAACTTTTCCGGTACGAAACCGGTCTTACGTCTGCGCGCTACGATCTGCAGGATCAGCTGAACGAATTCAAAAGGGACAGCGGAGGGGTAGAAATCATACTCAATCCGCAGGGCACCAACGTCTACGGAGACTCCGTTATTTTCCTGTATTCCAGCCCGTATCCCAAGCTGGAAGCGCCGACCAATCTGATTTGGAACCATATGATCGCAAAGTGGGACAAAGTCCCTCATGCGGACGGATATACGATCTATTTGTATCAAAAAAGCGGTTCCGGATACAACCATTGGACGACGACGGACCCCTGGTTTGATTTCAGCGGTGTGGCAAATCCCGCCGAGGGCTGGTATTTTACCGTGCAGGCCAACTCCGCGGGAAATTACAGAGACAGTGCGTATAACGAAAGCCCGCGCAAGAGTATTTACGCTTCCGCGGAAACTTTCATCATTGGTACGTATCCTCACGATGAGACGATCGGCGTATCTCAGAGCGGCGGCAAGGTATATCTCGATACCTCCGCCGGCAGCTTCGACTGGTCTGACAAAGGATATACGGAGAATGCACAGGCAGGCACTTACGTGACCGTAAAGGCGCAGCCTGTGGACGGCTATGAATTTGTGGAATGGAGACAAGGAACGCAGGGCGATACCATTTCCGATGCTGCAACTTACTCCTTCTATTGTACGGGGCCGCAATATCTGTATGCGATCTTCCGTAAGGGCAACGCCACGTCCCCCGAGGGTGTGGACAGCGAAGAAACTTCGTATGGTTTAGAATCCGGCAGCAAATTGGGTAATAGCGGAAGGATTACCTTTACCGTGGACGATGATGGCGTGCTGACTTGGACGGAAGTCCCCGGTGCCACCTCTTACGAGTTGAATATTCGGATAAACGGCGATCTTTTCCGGTCCGAAACCGGTCTTACGTCTGCAAGCTACGATCTGCAGGCTCAACTGCACGCATCCAAAAAGGATAACGAAGCGGTAGAAATCCATCTCAGTCCGAAGGGAGCCAACGTCTACGGAGACACCGTTTCTTTCCGGTATTCCAGCCCGTATCCCAAGCTGGAAGCGCCGACCAATCTGACTTGGACCAGCATGACCGCAGATTGGGACGACGTTCCCCATGCGGACGAATATACGATCTATTTGTATCAAAAGAGCGGTTCCGGATACAATCATTGGACGACGAAGGACTCCAAATTTGATTTCAGCGGCATGGCAAATCCCGCTGACGGCTGGTATTTTACCGTGCAGGCGACCTCCGCGGGAAATTACAGAGACAGCGAGTTTACTGAAGGTCCGCGCAAGAGTGTTTACGATGCCTCGCAGACTTTCTTGATCGGTATGTATGCTCACGATGCTACGCTTGGCGTATCGAATGGCGGCGGCAAGGTGCATCTTGAAACCTCTGCCGGCGTCTTTGACTGGTCTGACCAAGGATATACGGAATACGTACAGGCAGGCACTTACGTGACCGTAAGGGCGCAGCCTGCGGACGGCTATGAATTTGTGGAATGGAGACAGGGTACGCAGGGCGATACCATTTCCGATGAGGCCATTTATTCCTTCTATTGTACGGGTCCCCGATATCTGTATGCGATCTTCCGTAAAATCGGCACCATGTTCCCCGAGGGCGCGGGCAGCAGCGCGGGAAATCCCGCCATGTGCTACTCCTATGAGGAATTCAAGTACGCCATGGAAGACCCCAACATCCGCTACGTGGCGCTCGGTAGTGTGAAGGACACGCTGCCGTTGATTCCTCACGATCCCGAAGTGGATGATAACCGCGAAATCGCCATTGTTGTGCGCGGTAAAAAAGATTTGAACTTGTTGGGCAACGCCACCTTCACCTGTCCGGTTGTTGTCAACTACGATTACAAGACCTATGAAGAACTGATCACACTGACCGACTATGCCAATTCTGACCTGTATATCCACGGTGCGGGCAGTTTGACCTTTGAAGGAAGCAACCTGCAATTCTATAACAGTGCAATCAGGGTGCAGGGCGGCAGCCTGACGGTGGATGGGGCTACCGTTGCTGGCAGTCACGGTAACCACACCGGCTATTGCTACGGCATCAATGCCCTGTACGGAAGCGTCAGCATTCAGGGCGGAGCCACGATTCGCGGCGCCGTCTATGATACTGCCGGTATATACGCGTTCTCCGTTGGCAGCGAAGGAATCACGCGTTCCCTGTCTGTCAGCATTTGGGACGGTAAGTTCTATGTTGATCGAGTCCATGAGGGCGGCTATACCGATGGCGGCCAGTATATCCCGTATGTGGACTACGGCATCTGCGTTCAAAACGATGTCGGCCTGCGTATCTACGGTGGTTCCTTTGACGGCATTGATCTGGGTCGCTATGCCGCAGATACTTTGGCCGACTATGTGATGGACGGCTGCACCATGACCGTCAACGGTGTCAAGACCGATCCCGCAAGCTGCGGTACGACCAGCGGCTTCGTGGAGGTCTATCAGGAGATCTCCGACATCAACATCCACGTCAACTCCCCCGTAGCGGGTGAGTCTCCTGCCATGTATCCCGAGGATATCTATCTGGTGCCCGAGGGCGTGACCGCGAACGACCCTGTGTGGTACGAGAACGGTCAGCCTTGGAACCTCAACAGCGGCAGCGCACGCTTTACGGCGGGCAACACCTATACGGTCGAGATCGTCCTCACCGCCGATGACGGCGTGAAATTCGCCAATCCTCTGACCTCTGCTACCGTCAACTCCAAGAAAGCTACGGTCTCCGCCTTTGCGGGCAACCCCGAAACGGGTGTCGTTCTGACCGTAGACCTGGGCGAATGCCCCAACGTAGTCCCCCAGGTAGACCTCACCGTCACCGCCCCCAAGGAGGGCAATACTCCCTCTTACACTATCGGCTGCGGCAGTGATGCCTACT
>JAZQXS010000280.1:0-2011 GCA_045633025.1 Eubacteriales bacterium
GAGATCCCCGGCAGCTTCATCCCCGGGCAGTTCGTCAACCCCGCCAATCCCGCCGCCCATGAGGCCACCACAGGCCCCGAGATCTGGGCAGACACCGACGGTGAAGTGGACATTCTGGTTTGCGGCGTAGGTACGGGCGGCACCATTACGGGTACGGGTCGGTATCTGAAAGCCCAAAATCCTGCCATCCGCGTGGTCGGCATGGAGCCCGCAGGCTCGGCGGTGCTGTCGGGCGGCAAGGCAGGCCCCCACGGCCTTCAAGGCATCGGCGCGGGATTCGTCCCGGAGGTGCTGGATGTGGCGGTCATGGACGAGGTGGTCACCGTCACCGAGGAGGAAGCCTACGCCGCAGGACGGCTTTTGGCGCGCCGTGAGGGCGTGCTGGCGGGCATCTCCTCGGGTGCGGCACTCCACGCGGCCATCGGGGTGGCATCCCGTGAGGAAAACGCGGGCAAGACCGTGGTGGTCATTCTGCCCGACACGGGAGATCGGTATTTGTCCACGCCTCTGTTTGCGGAATGATCGAAAAAACCTTTTCCTGCGACAAAGACAAACTCAACCAACGCTCGAGAAACACGAGTGTTGCGTTATTGATTTGTTGTGAAAAAAATGGTACAATATTATCATAGGAAAGGAGTGAGATCATGAACCTCGGTAACAACATCAAGCAATTAAGACAACAGAAAAATTTGACCCAGGAGCAAATCGCAGAAAAGTTAGGAGTAACATATCAAGCGGTTTCAAAGTGGGAGACCAACGCAAACACGCCCGATATTTCTCTTTTGCCTGCGATCGCCTCACTTTTTGGCGTATCCATTGATACCTTGTTTGCGGATAATATGATGGATTTTTCTGACATTCATTCTTTTATGAAGGATGACAACGTGATAAGAGTCGTGCAAATGCGGGGAAACAAAATAGTAAAAGTTTCATCCATTTTATCGCCGGATGAACCTCCGATTGAAATTGCTTTTCCTCATAACTGCAACGATCGAACGCAGTATTTCAAAGTGGAGGTTTACGGACATATTATTTCCGACAGTTCCATCAACGGTGACGTTGTTTGCCATCAAACCATACAATGCGGAGGTATTAACGGAGATGTCCGATCCGACGGCGATATAAAAGCAAACGAATTGAACGCTCAAAAAATCACCTGTAACAATATCACAGATTGCTATAAGCTTCATGCTAAAACCATCGAGTGCTCCGGCAGTATCGATTCCGCAAATTTAACATGTGATCAGATAACGTACCCAAAGTAATCCTTGACTCCCAGCCCGCGATACGCAACATCGCGGGCTATTTTCATACATATCTGCTTTACACATACGCCCTGATGTTGCTATGGGCGTTCTGCGAACGCCCGCGAGCGACACTCAGTTCGCCCCTACCATCTTTCAAATACTGCGCGGTGCCCCCTTTGGGGTTGTACCCCTATAACAAAAGTAGAAAAGATTGACAAAAATTTCTCAATCTACTTGAAATTATCCGTGAAATATGGTATAATATAGGCAGAAAAAGCATAATCATGCTTGATACATCCCCCAAAGGAGGCCAAGATTATGAAAAAACGCATCATTACCGTCAGTCGCCAGTTCGGTAGCGGCGGCCACTCCATCGCCCAGGCCGTAGCCGAGCGTCTGGGTATTCCCTTCTACGACAACCAGCTCATCACCGAGGTGGCCAAGCAGAGCGGCCTGTCGGAGGATTTCATCCGCGACAACGAGGAATACGCCTCCCATTCCAGCAGCTTTCTCTACCAGCTCGCCATGAGCACCGTCGGAACCTATGGTTATCCCTCCATCTACCAGAAGCTCTACGAGGCGCAGACCAAGGTCATTCAGGATCTGGCCGACAAGGAGCCCTGCGTCATTGTGGGTCGGTGCGCCGACTACATCCTCCGCGACCGTGAGGATTGCCTCCACATCTTTATCCACGCCGACAACGAGCACCGCGCCAAGCACATTCTGGAAAAGTACGGCGCTACGGACAAGACCGCGGCGCAGCG
>JAZQXS010000281.1:0-3291 GCA_045633025.1 Eubacteriales bacterium
TAACTCCATCACGGGTATGACCGGCCACCAGCAGAACCCCACCACCGGCTACAACATCCACGGCGACCCCGCCGCCAAGGTGGATCTGGAGGCCTTCTGCCGCGCCATCGGCATTGACCGCGTGACCGTGGTGGATCCCTATGATCTGGCCGCCTGCGACAAGGCCATCACCGAGGAGCTGGCCGCCGAGGGTCCCGGCGTAGTGATTTCCCGCCGTCCCTGCGTCCTGCTCAAGACCGTCAAGGCCAAGCCCGCCGTCAAGGTGGATCCCGAGGCGTGCCGCGGCTGTAAGAAGTGCATGAAGCTGGGCTGTCCCGCCATTCACATGGAGGGTAAGACCGCTATGGTAGACCCCACCCTCTGCGTAGGCTGCGGCGTTTGCGAACAGCTTTGCGCGTTCGGTGCCATCAAGGAAAACGGAGGTAACTGATATGGAAACCGTTACTGCTACTAAGAATATTATGATCGTCGGCGTGGGCGGACAGGGCTCCCTTCTCGCCTCCAAGCTCCTGGGGCACCTTCTGTGTGCCGAGGGCTATGACGTAAAGGTCTCCGAGGTTCACGGTATGAGCCAGCGCGGCGGCAGCGTTGTCACCTACGTCCGTTACGGCGACCGCGTGGATTCTCCCATCATCGACAAGGGCGAGGCGGATTTTATCGTCTCCTTTGAAAAGCTGGAGGCCGCTCGCTGGGCTGCCTGCCTGCGCGAGGGCGGCCGCATCATCGTCAACGACCGCGAGACCGACCCCATGCCCGTCATCACCGGCGCGGCTACCTATCCCCATGAGGTTCTGGATACCCTCAAGCAGAAGGGTGTGCTGATCGACGATATGGACGCGCTGACCCTGGCCAACGAGGCCGGCACCGCCAAGGCCGTCAACCTGGTTCTCATGGGGCGCCTGTCCCGCTACTTCCCCGAGATCCCCGAGGAAAAGTGGATGACCGCCATCGAAGAGTGCGTCAAGCCCAAGTTCGTGGAGATCAACAAGAAGGCGTTCGCTCTGGGCAGAGCGTAAGATTGATTTACAAAAGGGAGCGTGCCTCCGGCGGCCAAGAACCTTTTTAAAAAGGTTCTTGGAACTCCAAAGATTTTCAACAAATTTTTCTAAATCCTACATAAGAAAGAAGTGATCCGCATGAGTAACAACCGTTACTACCAACCCGAAATCGAAACCATGCCCGTAGAGCAGATGAAGGCTCTGCAATCCGAGAAGCTGGTCAAGCAGGTAAAACACATCTACGATAACGTCCCCTACTACCGCGCCAAGATGGAGCGCAAGGGTGTGACCCCCGACGACATCCACGGCATCGAAGACCTCCACAAGCTCCCCTTCATCACCAAGGATGACCTCCGTGACCAGTATCCCACCGGATTTTTGGCCGTTCCCCAATCTGAATGCGTTCGCATCCAGTCTACCTCGGGTACCACCGGCCGTCGCGTCGTGGCCTTCTACACCCAGCATGACGTAGATCTCTGGGAGGACTGCTGCGCTCGCGCCATCATGGCTGTGGGCGGCACCGAGGAGGACGTTTGCCAGGTAGCGTACGGCTACGGTCTGTTTACAGGCGGTGCGGGTCTCCACGGCGGCTCCCATAAGGTGGGCAGTTTGACCCTGCCCATGTCCTCGGGTAACACCGAGCGTCAGATCCAGTTCATGATGGATCTGGGCGCCACCATCCTCTGCTGTACCCCCTCCTACGCCGCCTACCTGGGCGAGTCGTTGAAGGAGCGCGGCTACAAGCCCGAGGACAACAAGCTGAAGGCCGGCATCTTCGGCGCAGAGCCCTGGACCGAGGAAATGCGCCGCGACATTGAGAAGTCCCTGGGCATCAAGGCATACGATATCTACGGTCTGACCGAGATCAGCGGCCCCGGCGT
This sequence comes from Eubacteriales bacterium, assembly GCA_045633025.1. Classification (GTDB taxonomy): domain Bacteria; phylum Bacillota; class Clostridia; order Oscillospirales; family CAG-272; genus CAMEON01. The sequence continues at coordinate 1,880 of JAZQXS010000281.1, forward strand.
GTCCTTTGAGTGCACCGCTCAGGCCGGTATGCACATCAATGAGGATCACTTCCTGGCCGAGATCATTGACCCCGACACCGAAGAGGTTCTGCCCGAGGGCGAGAAGGGTGAGTTGGTCTTCACCTGTCTGGATAAGGAAGCCTTCCCCATGATGCGCTACCGCACCCGTGACATCTGCGTGCTGACCCGTGAGAAATGCTCCTGCGGCCGCACTCTGATCCGCATGAGAAAGCCCATGGGTCGCTCCGACGATATGCTCATCATCCGCGGTGTCAACGTATTCCCCTCTCAGATCGAGACCGTCCTGCTCCAGGAGGGCTACGCCCCCAACTACCTCATCGAGGTGGATCGCGTCAACAACACCGACACTCTGGACGTCTACGTCGAGCTCACCGAGGAGCAGTTCTCGGATACCGTCAAGGCCGTCACCGCCGCCGAAAAGTCCCTGGCCGGCGCCATCAAGACCATGCTGGGCATCAACCCCGCCGTCCACCTGGTCGCTCCCAAGACCATCGCCCGCTCCGAGGGCAAGGCCGTCCGCGTCAAGGACAAGAGAAAGCTGCATGATTAAAGGACGCAAGGGCTCTGCCCTTGATCCGCTCAAGCCCTTTTTAAAAAGGGCTTGAGAATCTCAAAAACTTTCAACGCAGCTATATGTGACATACTATGTCCGAGGAACCTTGAATCGGGCAGTACATGATAAAGGAGGAAAACATTATGGCACTGAAGCAGATTTCGGTATTTGTGGCGAACCAAACGGGTTCGCTGGAGACTCTGGTCAACATTCTGGCCGAGGCGGGCGTGGATATGCGCGCCATGTCCATCGCCGACACCCAGGAGTTCGGTATCATGCGCATGATCGTGAAGGGCAACACCAAAGCCTGCGAAGCCCTTCGCAAAGCGGGCTATCTGGTCAACGTCAGCTACGTCACCGCGGTGGAGATCCCCGACGAGCCGGGCGGTCTGGCCAAGGTAGTCAGCATTCTGGCCGGCCACGGCGTCAACATCGAGTACACCTACGCCTTCATGACCCGCTCTCACGGTAAGGCCTGCGTGGTCTTCCGCGTAGAGGATAACGAGCAGGCAGAGGCAATTCTGGCCGAGAACGGCATCATCACCCTCAGCCATCTGGTAGCCGAGGACGCGCCGCTGTAATACATGGAAAACGCGCCTCCGGCGGCTTAAGGGACTTTTGAAAAAGTCCCTTAAATACTGAAAACATTGAATAGGAGAGCGAGCCTCCGGCGGCTTAAGGACCCTTTGAAAAGGGTCCTTAAGAATCCCCTAAACTTTCAAAAAATGCTGTTGTATGTATTGACTCGCTGTTTCATGGATGGATATTTGCCTTCACCGTGGGTCCCTACCCACTGGGTTGTTGGGGTAGCTTGAGAACGGATTCGCTTTCAAGGTTT
>JAZQXS010000282.1:0-2507 GCA_045633025.1 Eubacteriales bacterium
TCAAGCATCCCACCAACTACGCCTATACCGTCTCGGGCACCAATGAAGGCGGCGTGGTCATCACGGTGGATCGCTCCCGCGTGCTCAATCCCGAATCCGATTCCGCCGCAGATACGTCTGCCGGAACCGATCAGGCGCAAAACTAAAATTTTGTGGGGAAAACTTCGCGAAAGAAGTTTTCCCCACACCCCTTTCAAGAACGTCTAAAAAGGAATTGGATAAAATTCAAATAAAAATGGCGGGATATTCACACCCCAAACACATATTTAAGGTACACTGATTGCAGGTACAACGAATCCCACGAAAGGAACCGTTCCCATGAAAAAGACCTTCACAGCCGTCTCGGCTTTTCTCCTGGCCGCCCTCCTTGGCGTGTCCCTGACCGCCTGCAAGACTCCCGACCCTTCCATCGTTCCCGCGGAAAGCGGTACCGCCTCCCCAAACACCTCGGCCTCCCAGGACAGTAACGCCCCCCTCACCGTGACCTTGACCTTCAACGGCACTCAGCTTTCTACCTCGGTGCAGAACAGCGGTATCGTTGTGGAGGATAACGCTTTCGTCATCACCCGCGGCGGCACGTACGAGCTTCGCGGAAACCTGAGCAACGGACAGATCAAGGTAGCGGTCGGTAAGGAAGCCGACGTGGAGCTGATCCTCAACAATTTCACCGCGACCTGTAACACCTCGGCGCCGCTGTACATCGAGAGCGCCAATAAGGCCACCGTTTATCTGGCGGCGGGAACCGTCAACACCCTGACCGACGCAAAGGCGTACCTGTTCAAGAACGCCCTCGAGGACAAGCCTAACGCCTGCCTGTACTCGGCAGACGACATGACCATCCGCGGCTCGGGCACCTTGAAGGTGAACGCCTCCTACAACAACGGCATCGGATGCCGGAACGATCTCCGCATCAAGGAGTGCACCCTGGAGGTCTCCGCGCCCAATAACATCCTCAAGGGCAATGACAGCGTGGAGATCGAGGACGCTACGCTCAAGCTGTCGGGCGGCGAGGACGCCATCAAGGCCGACACCACCGACCGTGTGGATAAAGGCTATATCCTCATCACAGCCGACGCCAAGATTGAGATCTCCTGCACCGATGACGCCATCCAGGCCGCCAATTCCATTACGGTAGAAGCCGGCGCATCCGTTACGGGTGTCTGCGGCGGGGATATCTTCAACTGCCCCGGCATCATCCAGGTCGATCCCGGCAGTATTCGGATGGAGTAATTATTGAATAGGAAAGCGTGCCTCCGGCGGCTTAAGGGCTTTTTTGAAAAAAAGCCCTTAAGAATCCCCAAAAACCTCAAAAACATATAAATTTGTGTTTTGACTTTCTGTTCGACAGCAGGATTTCAACATTCACCGTGAGTCCCTACCCACTGGGATATTTGGAGAGCGAGGGAGCGAATTCTTATCCAAGGCTTTAAAATACCCCTTTCAAAAGTTCTTGAAAAGGGGCGTGGGGGAAACCTTCTTTCAAGAAGGTTTCCCCCACAATTTTTTTCAATTATTTAACCTCGATGATAGACTCATCCCACATAGCGGGAGCCTCGTAGCCCATGAGGTTGACCATGGTAGCGGCCACGTTGGAGAGACCGAACTGACCGTTATCAGCCTTGACGGTATAGGCGTCCTTGGATGCGGTGTTATTGTAAATGATGCAAGGAACAGGATTCAAGGTGTGGCTGGTCTTGGCCTTGAACTTGCCGTCCTTCCCTGCCTTGGGCTGACCCTTCTTGTCGCACTCGTACATCTCGTCGGCGTTACCGTGGTCAGCGGTGATGAGCGCCACGCCGCCCAGCTTGTCCACGACGGCCAGAATGCGCGCGAGCTGGAGATCCAGCGCCTCCATGGAGCAACGGGTCGCCAGCAGAGAGCCGGTGTGACCGACCATATCGCCGTTGGGGAAGTTGACGCGGTAGTAGGTGTACTCACCGGACTCCAGCGCCTCGATGAGCTTATCGGTAATCTCGGCGCACTTCATCCAGGGTCTCTGCTCGAAGGGTACCACGTCGGAGGGAACCTCCACGTAGGTCTCCAGCTCGTTGGAGAACTTACCGGACTTGTTACCGTTCCAGAAATAGGTAACGTGACCGTACTTCTGGGTCTCAGAGATGGCGTACTGCTTGACACCGGTGTTCGCGAGGAACTCACCCATGGTATTGGTGATCTCGGGGGGATTGACCAGGTAGCGGTGAGGAATATGCAGGTCGCCGTCGTACTCCAGCATACCGGCGTAGAGCACGTTGGGTACGCGGACGCGGTCGAACTTATCGACCTCGCCCTCGGCGGCGTCGAAGGTCTTGGAGATCTCGATAGGGCGGTCGCCGCGGAAGTTGTAGAAAATCACGCTGTCGCCGTCATTGATGGTGCCCACGGGAGCGCCGTCCTTGGCGATGACGAAGGGAGGAAGATCCTGGTCGATCACGCCCAGCTCGGCGCGGTAGGTCTCGACAGCCTCGGCGGCGGAAGCGAACTGACGCCCCTCGCCCAGCACATGGGTC
>JAZQXS010000283.1:0-3746 GCA_045633025.1 Eubacteriales bacterium
CAGAACCGTCTTTCGACCGACGGCAAGCTCTCGGTCATGGTATTCCACGGCAAAGGCCGTTTGGCCACCCTCATGGCCTTCCCCTCGATTTTCAAGGGCGAACACATCAAGCGCACCGACATGGTGGCGATCCACGAGGGATACGATATTCGTGTCAAATTCGATTCCCCCCGCGCCGTTCAGATCGACGGCGAGACCATCCTCGGTGTCAGCGAGTACCATGCCTACGCCGTTCGGCCTGCATCTGCCCCCGCCGAAGCCGCGCAAGCGGTTAGCGCCCTGCTCTGAATTCAACGCGTTGTTTCGTTTATCGACAACATGTTAACAAAATCTGCTATCATAAAGGAGTTACCCGCCGTATGCCATTTGCCAAGCCATTAAACAAATACATTGATCACACCAATCTCAAGCCCACCGCCACCCGAGCCGACATTGAGCGACTGTGCGCCGAGGCGCGGGAGTGGAACTTCGCCTCGGTTTGTGTCCATCCCTGCAACCTCCCCCTATGCAAAGAGAGGCTGAACGGTACCGACGTCAAGCTCTGCACCGTGATCGGCTTCCCCCTTGGGCAGAACACCACCGCCGTTAAGGTAGCCGAAACCACGGACGCCTACGCTTCCGGTTGCGACGAGTTCGATATGGTCATCAATATAGGCCGTCTGAAAGACGGGGACGAGGATTTCGTCCGCGCCGAGATCGCCGCCGTGGTCGCCGCCGCCCGCGGAAAAACCGTCAAGGTCATCATTGAAACAGGTCTTCTCACCGACGCCGAGAAGGCCGCCGCCACCAGACTTTCCTGCGAAGCGGGCGCTCATTTTGTCAAGACCTGCACCGGCTTTTCAGCAGGCGCGGCGACCGCGGAGGATATCCGCATCATGAAGGCCAACGCCACGAAGGGCGTCGCCCTCAAGGCCTCGGCAGGCATCCGTACCTTTGATGACGCAGTCGCCCTCATCGAGGCGGGCGCCGACCGTATCGGCACGTCGGCCGGCGTGGCCATCATGGCCGGAGCCGCGCAATAACGGCAAAAAGCAGGGGTTACCGCGCGCCATTCGCGCAGGGAAACCCCTGCCTCTATTTATGGTTTATAAACAAGAGGTTAACATAAAATCGAGCCCGTTGATATTCGTTTGCATCTTCGGCGTGATCCATCATCGGAACGCATACTCACGCCAGATACTCCTCCGCGAAATGCGAGGCCACGGCACCGTCGCCCACAGCGGTAACCACCTGCCGAAGCGCCTTGGTGCGTACGTCGCCTACGGCGAACACGCCTTCCAGATTGGTTTTGGTGGTCTCATCCGCGATCACGTAACCGCCCTCGTCCAGGTCGATCTGCCCGACGAAAAGTCCGGTATTGGGCGTACGGCCAATGCTGACGAAAACACCGTCGCAGAGCGTGTCCGTGACGTCTCCCGTTTTCACATGTCTCACCCGCGCGCCAACGGCGCGGCCGCCGTCAACGATCAAGTCATCCACCACGCTGTCCCACAAAAACTCTACGTTTTCGGCCTTCATGAGGGGCTCATGGTAGACGCGGGTCGCCCGAAGCGAATCACGGCGATGTACCACGATGACCTTGGCGGCCAGGCGGGACAGGTACAAGGCATCCGCCGCCGCAGTATTGCCGCCGCCCACCACCATGACGGTCTTATCCTTGTAGAAGCGTCCGTCGCAATGGGCGCAGTAATGGATGCCGCGGCCGACCAATTTTTCCTCCCCGGCAATCCCCAGCGTGCGAGGATCCGCCCCCGTGGCGATGACCACGGTGCGTGTAAACAACGTCTCACCTGTTGTAACAACCCGTTTGATTGCCCCCTCCAGAGAAACCGCAGTAACCTCTGCATAGACGGTTTGGGCGCCGAACCGCTCGGCGCCGGCCTGCATCTTCATACCCAGCGCGAAGCCCTCTACCCCCTCGTCAAAGCCGGGGTAATTGTCAATGATATCGGTCAGCGCCATCTGTCCGCCGATGGACATTTTCTCCACCACAGCCACGTCCAATCCGGCGCGCGAAGCGTACAACGCGGCGGTATATCCCGCGGGGCCTCCGCCAATGATGATCATATCGTATATTTTCTGTTCCATATGTTTCTCCTTCGATTGATTTGTCACAACTATTATATATGATTTTCTCCGTTTTGTCAAGGGGATATGCGGCGCAGGACTTGACATCCGACAAAAAAGAGGCTATAATATAATTGTAGAAAACGAAACGCACACCCCGAAAGGAGCTCCCATGCCCAAGAAACTCACCATCGGCATCCTCGCCCACGTGGATGCCGGGAAAACCACGCTGTCCGAAGCCCTTCTGTACGTATCGGGCAAGCTCCGCGCCCTTGGTCGGGTCGATCATAAAAACACCTTTTTGGACACCAATCCCGTGGAGCGGGAGAGGGGGATCACCATTTTCTCCAAGCAGGCTCGCTTCTCCACGGAGGCCTGTGACTACGTCCTGCTGGACACCCCCGGCCACGTAGATTTCTCCGCCGAGGCCGAGCGAGCGCTGACGCTTCTGGACTACGCCGTTCTGGTCATCTCGGCGCCCGACGGCGTGCAGAATCATACCCGTACCCTATGGCAGCTTTTGGAGCATTACGGTGTGCCCACGTTCCTGTTCGTGAACAAAACCGATATTGCCGTCAAGCAGAAATCCGACCTGGAAGCCGACCTGCAAAAAGTCCTGTCCCCCTTCTGCGCGAGCTTTTACGAATCCCACTCCAAATCCGAGCTGGACGAGCATTTGGCGCTTGTCCACGAGAGCTTTCTGGACAAGGTTCTGGCGGGCGAGCCCATCGAAGACGGGGAGATCGCCACACTCATCAGCCGCCGTCGGCTTTTCCCCGTTCTCTTCGGCGCCGCCCTCCGCACCGACGGCGTGGCGCATCTGCTCAAAACGCTGGATCGATACACACTCGCCCCCGCCTATCCGGCGCAAGCCTTCTCGGCCACGGTCTACAAGATCGCCCGCATCGGAAACACCCGTCTGACCTATATGAAGCTCACAGGCGGGACTCTCACCGCCCGGGACGAGATCTCCTATCTCACCCCCGACGGCCGCGCCGTATCCGAAAAGATCAGCCAGATCCGGCTCTATTCCGGAGATAAATTCGAGCAGGTCGAGCAGGTGTCTGCCGGCGAGATCTGCGCCGTCATCGGTCTATCGGCGACCTACGTGGGGCAGGGACTCGGGCGCGAGACCGACGCGGGGGCTCCCCTTTTGGAGCCCGTCTTGTCCTACTGCATCAACCTCCCCGAGGGCGTGGATCCCCGCGTGGCCTTTCCCAAGCTCAAGGAGCTGGAGGAGGAGGAGCCCTCCCTGCACCTCCGCTGGAACGGCGAGCTCGCCAGAATCGAAGCCCGCCTCATGGGGGAGATCCAAGTTGACCTGCTCAAGCGACTCCTATCCGACCGTTTCGGCATGTCCTGCGAGCTGGACACAGGCCGCATTCTCTACAAGGAGCGCATCGCCGCCCGCGTCCTGGGCACAGGCCACTTCGAGCCGCTCCGCCACTACGCCGAGGTACAGCTCCTGCTGGAGCCCCAGCCCGCAGGCACGGGGCTGATCTTTGACAGTCGTATTCCCGAAAACGCCCTGGAGCAAAACTGGCAAAGACTCATCCTCTCCCACCTGTACGAAAAGGAGCACCGCGGCACGCTGACAGGCGCGCTGTTGACCGACACCAAGATCACCCTGGTCGCAGGCCGCGCCCACCAGAAGCACACCGAAGGCGGCGATTTTCGCG
>JAZQXS010000284.1:0-5778 GCA_045633025.1 Eubacteriales bacterium
ATTTCGCTCGTTCCGCAAGAACCGGATATCATGGCGCGGTGTAAGGGACTCTGAACCCGGCCGAACCTCGCTCCGCTCGGTGTCGGCGTCACGTTGCTCCCCGCTCCCTGCGGTCGCTGACAGGCAAAAATCTTTTTACTCGATGGCAACGTGAACGGAGGTCTCGCCCCAATGCACTGTGCCAACAGAAAAGCCCAAGGCAATCGCCTTGGGCTTTTCTGTTGGCACAGTGCATTGGGGCGAGCCCTCCGTTCACGTTGCCATCGAGTAAAAAGATTGTTGCCTGTCAGCGACCGCAGGGAGCGGGGGCAACGTGATGCCGACACCGAGCGGAGCGAGGTTCGGCTGGGTTCAGAGTCCCTTACACCGCGCCATGATATCCGGTTCTTGCGGAACGAGCGAAATACACTTTGTGTGTGAAATTGCCTGCGGCAGTGAAATACGCCTACGGCGTGTGAGGGTGCGAATTTTATGGGGATCTCTAAATATTCCGCGTGCGACGATAGCCGAGCGTAGCGCGGGGCGGAAAAGATTCCGTCGATTCGTTGCGCGAGGAATTTTTAGAGGTGCCCTTCAATATATCCCCCGCTCATCCGCGGGGGCTTTTTATTGCTGTGCCGCTCCTAAAAAAATTACAAAAAAATTTCGATTTTACTTTACAAATCCTGTAAGTTATGCTATAATGACAGCGAAAGAGCGAAAGCGAGTATGCTGTCGGATGCGGAGTGCATCGGGCGCATCCATTTCGTTTCTTTCGCCAAAACAATTGCAAAAAGCATAATGGTATCAATATTAATAAGGAGGATTTATCATGACTTCCGATATGTCCCGCATCAAGCTCTGCGCGTTCGCGGACGAGGCGGATGCAGACCGCCACGGTCAGATCCGCGCGCTGTCTGAAAACGGCATCCCCTACCTGGAGATCCGCGGCGTGGACGGCACGAATATCGCCAACCTCTCCATTGAGGCCGCCAAGCAGTTCAAAGCCGAGCTGGATGCCGCCGGTATCCGCGTCTGGTCCATCGGCTCCCCCGCCGGTAAGCACGATATCCATGCCGACTTCGGCCCCATCGTAGAGCAGTTCCGCCACATGATGGAGCTGGCCAAGATCTTTGAGGCCAAGCGCATCCGCCTCTTCTCCTTCTACGGCACCGATGATTCCGACGAGTGCTTCGCCGAGGTCTGCCGCCGTCTGAACGTCTATTGCGACATCTGTGAGGAGTGCGGCGTTATCCCCTGCCACGAAAACGAAAAGGGCATCTACGGCGAGGACGCCGAGCACTGCCTCAAGCTCCACCGCGCCATTCCCCGCCTGCGTGCGGTATTCGATCCCGCCAACTTCATTCAGTGCGGTCAGGAGATCATGCCCGCTTGGGAGATGCTCGCCCCCTACGTGGAGTACGGCCACATCAAGGACGCGATGCCCGACGGCCGTGTCGTCCCTCCCGGCGACGGCATCGGTTGCCTGCGCGAGTATCTGCCCCTCTTTGCCGCGCAGGGCGGGGAAGTGCTGACCCTTGAGCCCCATCTGGGCGAATTCGTGGGATTGGCCGGACTCGAGCAGGAGGGTGCCCGCAGTGACGTGGGCTCTCTTGCCTTCAAGGACGGGCGCGAGGCCTTTGATTGCGCCGTGAACAAGCTCAAAGAAATCCTCTCTGAGTAAGGAGGCCGCTATGTCTCTGCGTTTTCTGGCCTTCACCGACCTACACCACGAGCCGGCGGTATTCCCCCACGATGCGCCCGCATTCCTGCGGTCGATCCTGTCGCGGGGCGAGGCGGCGGGAGCCTCCTTCGCCATCCAGCTCGGTGATTTCCTGCACACCTTGCCTCAAAACGGCTGGCTGGCCGACGAGTATGCCGAAGCAAAGCTTCCCACCTACAACGTATTCGGCAATCACGACACCGATCAAGATGAGATGCCCCGAATCCTGGAGATGTACCGCATCGAGCGGAGCTACTACCACTTCGATTGCGAGGGCTACCGCATCATCGTGCTGGATCCGAACTACAATCTCATAAACGGCGAGTTCAAGCACTACGCCCCCGGCGTGCCCCAATGCAGGGGCTATCTTCCCCCCGAGCAGCTCGCGTGGCTGGAGACGGCCATTGCCGAGTCGCCCTACCCCTGTATCCTGTGCAGCCATCAAAGCCTGGAGCGGACGGACGGCATCGTCAACCGCGACGAGGCTTGGCGGATCATTTGCGTCGCCAACCGCAGAAAGCCCCGCAGTGTGATCCTCTGCAGCAACGGGCACTATCACTGTGACCACTGTACGGTGGTCAACGGCGTATGCTGTCTGGATCTCAATTCCTCCTCCTACTACTGGTGCGATGTGGAGAACACGCTGTATTCGTCGGAAATTTATGAAAAGTATTCCATATCGTCCCATTGTCTGTTTTACGCCAAGCCCCTCTCGGCTGTGATCACTCTGGAGGGAACCGACCGGATCCTCATCGACGGTGCCGCGGGAGACTACATCACCCCCATCCCCCGCGAGGAGCTTCTCCGGGTGGATCAGCGGCGGCTGTCGGACGCGCGGCTTTGCTCGCCCTGGATACGGAGCTGCGAAGTGGATCTGACAACGGAAACGGTTACTATTATCTGAAAGGAAACATTACCATGAAAATCGGAGCACAATTTTTCACCATCCGCGATTTCTGCCGTGACCTGAACGGTCTCGACGAGTCCATGAAGAAGGTGGCCGACATCGGTTACAAGCACATTCAGCTCTCGGGCGTCTGCGGCTACGAGGCTGACTGGATGGCCGAGCGCCTGAAGGCCTACGGTCTGGAGGCCAACATCACCCATTTCAGCTATGACCGAATCGTCAAGGAGACCGACGCGACCATCGCCTTCCACGACACCATGGGCTGTAAGTACATCGGTATCGGCGCCAACCCCCGCGGCATCAATCCCGAGGGCTTGGTTACCATGGCCTCCGAGGTCAAGCCCATCCTGGGCAAGGTGATTGCCTCCGGTCACAAGTTTATGTACCACAACCATCACATGGAGTTCGCCCGCTTTGACGGCAAGACCTTCCTCGACCTTCTCTGCGAGACCTTTACCCACGAGGAGTGCGGCGTGACTCTGGACACCTACTGGGTACAGGCCGGCGGCGCTGACCCCGCTTACTGGCTCCGCCGTCTGGACGGCCGCGTCAACTGCGTCCACTTCAAGGATATGGTATTCTCCCAGGCCGACGGCGCCGTCCGCATGGCCGCCATCGGCGACGGTAACATGAACTACCCCGAGATCCTCAAGGCCTGCGAGGACGCTCACGTCGAGTACGGCTTCGTTGAGCAGGATAACTGCTACAATATGGATCCCTTCGTAGCCCTTAAGCGCAGCTACGAATACCTCCACGCCCAGGGGTTGGAGTGAGAGAACGGGGAACGAGAGAACGAGGGGCTTTGCCCCTACCCCCCACCAAGAACCTTTTTAAAAAAAGGGTTCTTGGAACTCCTAAAACTTTAAAAAAGGATTGTTTGGGCAGAGACTCTCTCACCCAATAACTCCCTTATGAAAGATTTTTGGAGATTCTTAAGGACCTTTTTGCAAAAAGGTCCTTAAGCCGCCGGAGGCACGCTCCTCATCATAAAAACCATATAATATTCTCATAAAAGAAAGGAAACCACCATCATGAAAAAGGTAAGAATCGGTATTCTCGGTATCGGTAACATGGGTTCCGGCCACTACGGCAACATTCTGAACGGTGCCTGCCCCGAGATCGAGGTCAGAGCCGTCTGTGACGTCAACCCCGCCCGTCTGGAGTGGGCTGCCGCTGAGTTGGCCAAGAAGCGTGAGGCTCGCCCCGATGCGAATCTGCCCGACGTGGCTTATTTTGCTGACGGCGACGAGATGTTTGCGTCCGGTCTCATTGACGCCGTGATCATCGCCATCCCCCACTACGGCCATCCCGTATACGGAATCAAGGCTATGCAGGCAGGCTTGCACGTCATGTGCGAGAAGCCCGCGGGCGTGTACACCCTCCAGGTGCGCGAGATGATCGCCGAGGCGGACAAGCATCCCGAGCTGAAGTTCGGTATGATGTTCAACCAGAGAACCAACCACATCTACCGCAAGGTCAGAGAGATCATCGCCTCGGGCGAGCTGGGTAAGATCAAGCGTACATCCTGGATCATCACCAACTGGTACAGACCCCAGGCTTACTACGATTCGGGCGCATGGCGCGCGACCTGGTCGGGCGAGGGCGGCGGCGTTCTGCTGAACCAGTGCCCCCACAACCTGGATCTGTTCCAGTGGATCTGCGGTATGCCCAAGCTGGTGGATGCCAAGCTCCACTTCGGTAAGTGGCATGACATCGAGGTCGAGGACGACGTGACCGCCTACTTCGAGTACGAGAACGGCGCGACCGGTACCTTCATCACCACCACCGGTGACGCTCCCGGTACCAACCGCCTGGAGATCGTCTGCGACGGCGGTACCATCGTGACCGACGGCGGCTCCATCCAGTTCACCAAGCTGGATACCTTTGAGTCCGAGTTCACAAAGACCAACAAGGGCACCTTCAACTGCCCTCATTCCAGCCGCGTTGAGGTGGAGACCGACGGCCGCAATGACCAGCACATCGGCGTTCTGAACGCCTTCGCCGCTGCGATCCTGCGCGACGAGCCTCTGGTAGCCGATGGCCGCGAGGGTATCAACGGCTTGACCATCTCCAACGCCATGCACCTCTCTGCCTGGACCGGCAAGGCCGTGACCCTGCCCTTCGACGAGGAGCAGTACCGCGACCTGCTCTTCGAGCACGTCAAGACCTCCCGCCGCAAGGAGGGCGTTGAGGCTGTGTTCGCTTCCACCGAGGGAACCTACAATAGCTGATATAACAACCAAGGGGAGTCCGTTGTGGGTTCCCCTTGACTTATACGAATTATCCTTTAAAATCTTAAGCAATCTCATCTTGCCGAGTATTACTCGGCGGTGTCCGCCCCTATCCCCAAAAAGTATCGGGCGCACACGCAGGTGCGCCCCTACCACGAGAAAATCTGGATGCAAGGTTTTATTCGTAAATTGGTATTATGTCAAATCACAGTCACAGTATTTTGATGTTGGATGGCGATGCGGCGGGAGCAAGCCCCGCCCTGCGATCATGGATGCGAAAGGAGGTTTTTGCTTTTGAAAAATATTGTTCTTAGCGCAGACGGAGATAGAAAGGTGTACTCGGTTCCGGATGTTGTAGCTGACAATTTAGCGAAATACTGCGGGGATTTTATCAAGTGGTTGAGAAACAGTCCTGAAGCGAAAAAATATCGAATGGGTGGGGGTCTATGCTATGATGAAGATGACTTTGTCAAATATTTGAATACTTGGGTGTTTCCAAATCAGAAATCTGTTCTGATAAAAAATTTGGGATGGGTAGATTTTCATTCTGAACTTCCTTCACCTTACGCAGAGTGCCCTGCGTTTAATTTTTAATGATAATCTGTAAACCTCATTGACAAATCCCCCGGGCGATGCTATAATGAAAGGGAACCGTTTAACCGTTTAACCGTTGAACCATCCACCCGAAAGGAGCCCCCATGAGCCGACCCAATCGCCCCGTCCCCATCCCGATTTTGATGAGTGTTGTCCTGCTTCCGCTGCTGCGGCGTTTTCGATGGCCGCGCCTGACGCGCCTGCAAGCATGGCTCATCCCCGCCGCCTTTTGCCTGCTCTACGCCGCCTCCGACGAGCTCCACCAGCTCTTTGCGGATCGCGGCGCGCGGGTGGGGGACGTGATCCTGGATTTCTGCGGCGCGGTGTTCGGGATCGCATTCCTG
>JAZQXS010000285.1:0-1941 GCA_045633025.1 Eubacteriales bacterium
AAGGCGTGTAGCCACATTTCCTGAATTTCGCGGGTGCAACGAAGAACCTCGTCCGGACTATCGTAGAGATCCATTAAGAGATTCTCCGCGCCCCGGAAGGTTTGCAGGACGTCCAGCGCGCTGCCCAGATCCGTCATGCCGCTCACCACCCGACCGTGCCATTTTTCCATGGCGGCCTCAAACAGGTTGGCCACACGGCGGTAGCAGGGGTTCGTGTCATCCCACTCAAAGTGAAGCTCCTCGATGGGAATATCTTTTTGGGGCGGATGGAACCAGACCGTATGAGGCGTGCCCTCGGGAATGGCACCGAGAAAAGCCGCCAGCACACCGGGGCCGAAGGCATCGGTACGGAACAGGGGATATCCCTCACCGTGCCAGCGGTGGGAATCCATACCCGTGTCGAAGGCGTTCACGAACTCCCGCGGGTCGATGGTCATATCCCAAGCGTTAGCGAAGCGCAGCCACGGGCCTACGGGGGTGATCTCGGAAGGGTGGCCGTACGTGATGATGGGTACGATGGGACGATCCAATTCTCCGTCCCACCACCGACGGTAGGTGTGACGAAGCTGTTCGTACTGTTCGTGGGTATAATGAATAGCCATGAGCGGGGCTCCTTTCGATTTTTTGCCGAAATGACAGGGTCAGAACTTCACCCGTGCGCAGTAAATGGGCATACCCTGCGACGAGAAATTCGTTTCGTACTCGGTCATGATATTGCCCTCAGCCTCGGGAGCTTTGTGGAAGTCGCGGGAGGAGAACAGAACCGTCAATCCCATGGCCTCAAATTCCTCCAAACTGAAGTCAAAGAGCCCCTCGTTGTCGGTCTTGAGGTAGAGCTCACCACCCTCCACAAGGACGTTCTTGTAGAGCTCCAGGAAGCCCCGATGGGTCAAACGCCGCTTGGCGTAGCCCTTCTTGGGCCAGGGATCCGAGAAGTTGAGGTAGATACGAGCTACGCTGTGGGGCTCTACCCACTCGGAGAGATGCTGGGCGTCGCCGATGAGGAAGCGGAGGTTGTCGGCGTTCCATTCGCCATCCTTCTGCGCTTCGGCGGCGGTCTTTTCCAGCGCGCAGCAGGCTACGTCGGAGATCTTTTCCATGGCGATGAAATTCCATTCGGGATGAGCCTTAGCCATGCCAACGGCGAAGGAACCCTTACCGCAGCCGATCTCCATATGGATGGGTTTTTCGACCGCGAAGATGGCAGAGGGATCGCTTCCCAGCTTGGCCAGCAGGGAAGTATCCTCAATCAGATATTCCGCACAGGCGGCGATACGCTCGGCGCCGTGCTTCTTTTTTCTCATTCTCATGTGTGTGTTTCCTTTGTGAAATCAGGATATTCTACTAACTCTGAATAAAATCGTAATTTTTGGGGCTATTCTGACAACGAAATATTGAGAAATCAATCAGACGTTAAATCTGAACAGGACGATGTCGCCGTCCTGCATGACGTATTCCTTGCCCTCGGAGCGAACCAAGCCCGCCTCCTTGGCGGCGGTCATGGAGCCGAGACGCATGAGATCGTCATAGGCGATGACCTCTGCGCGGATGAAGCCACGCTCGAAGTCAGAGTGGATCTTACCCGCTGCTTGGGGAGCCTTGGTGCCCTTAACGATAGTCCAGGCGCGAACCTCCTTGGGGCCGGCAGTAAGGTAGCTGATGAGACCCAAAAGGGCGTAGCTGGCGCGGATCAAACGATCCAGACCGGCTTCCTCAATGCCCATGTCCGAGAGGAACATCGCTTTGTCCTCGCCGTCCAGTTGCGCGATTTCAGCCTCGATCTGCGCGCAAATGGGCATAACGGCGGCATGCTCGCCGTCGGCGAATTCCTTGAGCTTGGCGAAGCTCTCGTTACCGCTGACGTCGCCGTTTGCCTCGTCCTCACTGACGTTGGCCACGTAGATAACAGGCTTCATGGTGATGAGGGGGGTGTCATGGAAC
>JAZQXS010000286.1:0-22725 GCA_045633025.1 Eubacteriales bacterium
AGTACATAGAATCTCCTTATTGAGGGGAGGACGGATCGCTTGCAGAGCAGATCGGTTCTTCCATATCCTCTTCAAGAATTTTGATAAAAGATCATAACCGGATAGGGACGCACCGCCCGATAACCATGCGAGGGAACGGGCGGTGCGCTCCTACTGATTTTTGAATGCTTTATGGGAGCCTCTAAAAATTCATCGCACGAAGAATCGACGGAATCTTTTCCGTCATACTTCACAAAAAACCTTCGCGTAGGATCAACTACGCGTGCGGATTTTTGTTTCATCTGGCAAAAAATCTTCTCGTCGCTCTCCGCACGCTGAATATTTAGAGACTCCCTTATACTAATCCTTAATCAAAAGCTTGAAAGCGAATCCGTTCTTGCGTTTTCCAAATAACCCGGTGGGTAGGGAGCCACGGTGCAAACCAAAATCTCACTATCAAACAGCACGTCAAAACACAAGGTAGTCTGTTTTTGAAAGCTTAGGAGATTCTTAAGAACCCTTAAAAAGGGTTCTTAAGTCGCCGAAGGCACGCGCTCCTATTCAATGTTTTTATCAAGGATTGGTATTAAAAAGGGTTTTGACGGGGGGAAGCCCCCGGTACGTTATTCTTGCTCTTCTTCGGCTTCCGCTTCCTCCACCGCGCGGATGGCGGCCTCCTTGCGCTTGTCGGCCTCTGCCAGCTCATCGTCCAGCGTCGGGGGGAGGGAATCGCCGACAGCGCCCACGTCTCCGGACTCGATCTCGGCCATATATTCCTCCGAGGCCAGCGCGGGGAGCTCCTCGCCGTCGATCATGATGAGCTTGCGCAGGAAGGGAACCTTTTTCATGAAGGGATACAGAATGAGCAAGAGAACAAAGATGACCAGACAAGTGACCGAAACCACGATACCCAGCGCCACGGTGGTGGGCATATACTTCATTTCAACGGTGTGCGTACCGCTACCGTCCACGTAGAAGGAGATCAAGGAATCGTTGGCCTCGTACAGCTCTGCTTTCTCGCCGTCCACGTAGATGTTCCAGCCCTCGTCATAGGGGATGGAGGTGAACATGAGCTGTCTGTCGGCGGCGGTGGTGACCGTACCGATCAGGTGGCTGTCGGTGGAGGCAGAATCGATCTCGTACTGGATCTGTCCCAGCCGCGCCATGGCATCGGCAAACACGTCCATATCGATGAAGTACACGTAGGAGTCCTTGGGGATCACGTAGAGATTGTTGGATTCGTTGTCAATGGTGACCTTCAGATACAGCGACCCGGTGGTGGATTCGCCGAGGGATACGATGCGGTTGGTCTCGCCACCGCCGAAGGAGCCCACGCCCTCGAATTGGCCGCTCTTGGTCTTTTTGGCGTCCAGCGCCACCTCGCGGAGGTAGTTCGTGGGGTAGAAGAAGTAGAGCTCGGTGTTCTTGGGTACCGTGTAGGAGTAGGTCAGGAAGGCCTCCTTGGACTTGGAATCCGCCTTGTAGGACAGATGGCCGTCCGCCGTGCTGGCCTTGATGTTATCCGCCTCGGGCTCTCCGTTCTGGATCGCGGGACGGAATACCTCCACGGTCTCGGATTCACCCAGCATGACGGTGATCATGGCGTTCATCCGCTCAAAGGGATTGTCGTAGTCCTCGTAGTGGAAGTTCAGCCAGCCCTCGGACACGCCGTAGGCGAAGGAGAGAGCGTAGGGGTTGTAGTAGACGTCGTACTCGCCGTTAGGGAGGAAATCCTCGTCGTAGCCGTAGTCCTCGGGGGTGAACAGGGGCTCGCCGTAGTAATCCGTCTCGTCCTCGTTGGTGATCAGATATTTGATGCCCAAGAGGGAGTCGTTGACGGGGGTGCCGCCCAGGTATCTCGACCAGTGGGAGCGGGAGGCGTAACCCATGCTCCGCAGGAAGTCGATGGTGTCGCGGTTGAGAGTGGAGGTAGAGCAGGACAGACCCTTGATCCCGAGGGCAAAATTATCGTTCGTCTTGCGGTAGTAGGTCTTTTCCATGCGGTAGAAGCCGTCGTCGTGCTCCTCGATGGTGGCGGTGATGGGACGGAGAGTGTCGATCATTTTGTTGTAGCGTGAGTAGCGGGAGAAGGAAACATCCTTGTCCAGCGCATTCATCTCGGAGAGTCCCGACAGGAATACTTCCACGCAGACGATGAAGACCAGAATGATGGATATCGTCTCCCGTCTGCGGGGGGTAACCCGCCCCGAAAGACAGATAAGGATGAAGTAAACGAACAGGCATCCCAGCGTCAGCCAAATGGTGGCGAAGGGACGAACCACCAGCTTTTCGTTCTCCTCAGCCAGCATGTCCGTAAACTTCTGCAGGACGACCACGTACAGGCCGATGAACGCGGCTACACCCAAAAGCGCCTTGCGGGAGGCGTACAGGATGCGGTCAAAGGCGCGGTAGGCCAGCACCAGAAGGAAGAAGCAGAGCATGAAGCTGTATCGGTAGTTGAGCCAGTTGGGCTTTTGGAAGCCGTGCCAGATCAGATCCACCGAGCTGGTGGCAAAGGAGCCGATGAAGAACAGGATGAAGAAGGCGGCGGCTACTTTTTCGCGGTTCGAGAACTTCTTGCACAGGAAGAAGGCGGGGGCGAGCAGGAGCGTCAGAACGCCGCAGTAGACGAAGGGAAGTCCCTCGGGGCGGACGGTGTCGTAGGAGGAGGGAAGGAACTTGTAGAGTAGCTCGAAGAGATCGAACTTCTGGGTAATGCCCCAGTTGGGGTTGGAGAACTCGTTCTTACCGAAGGAGAGGGCGTAGCGGGCGGAGAGGATCGCCAGCGCCGCGATGCCCACGCCCAGCGCCGACCAAGCGATCATGCGTCCCACCGACTTGACGAAGTGATTCTTCTCGCCCATGGGGTTGTTTTCGCGGTTGCGGTTGTGGGCAAAGTAGAAGTAGAAGCAGTAGGCGACGGTATAAATGACCGCCATGTAGCCGATATAGAAGTTGCTGTGGATGGTGATGGCCAGCGCAAAGACGTACAGGCGGAAGCGGCCGTACTTGATGACCGATTCAATGCCCAGCGTCAGGAGCGGGAGCCAGAGCACCGCGTCGATCCACATGGAGTTGTGCTGCTGCACCACGCAGTAGGAGGTCATGGCGTACAGCACCGAAAAGGCGATGACCGCCAGGCGGTTGGGCTCTCCCGCGGCGTGCTTATGGAGGTAGATGCCCATGTTGAAGCTGCACAGCGCGGCCTTCAGGAGGAAGAGGATGAGCAAGGCCTCCAGCATGAACCGTTCGGGGAACAGCGCGAGGAGCATGGCGAAGGGGCTGGCGACGTAGTAGTCGTAGATACCCAAAAATTCACCGCCCAGGTTACGGGAGAAGGAGTAGAGCAGGTCAGCCTCGCCGCGGAGGATATCATGCAACGCCTCGTAGAAGGAGACGTACTGACCGTTCAGATCCAGTACCAGCACCGTTCCGTCCCCGAAGGGGTACAGCCCTCGGGCGAGGTACATGAGGTAGAAGAGCACGGCGGGGATGAGCGCGGCTATGAGCAGGTAGCCGTATTCGCCGAAGTATTTTTTCGCGAATGCTTTCCATTTCGGGGAGGGCTTGGCCGGGGTCGTCGGCAGAAGCGCGGGCGGGGTGGAGGGAGTCGTGGAATCCATTTCGTATATACCTTTCTTATGGACTTAGGAAATCGATGGGGGGAGTCAGGCCTCGGGGGAATTTTCTTCGGTGGGAATGAGCTTGCGGATGGCCTTCTCCAGCTTGATCCGATCCAGCACCATGTCTCGGCCGCAGCCCAGACAAACGATGCGGATCTCACTGCCGACCCGCATGACGCGGAATCGCCGCTCCCCGCAGGGATGAGGCTTTTTCAGCTCCAGTACGTCACCGACCTTCATTCGGATGATCTGCATGGTACACTTCCTTTAAAAAAATTATACTTCCTTATTATACCACAAACCCAACGAATTGTAAACCGTATTTGGAATTTTTTCACCGAAAGTTTACGATTGAAAACGGCGCGTTTTATTAAAAAAACGAAACGGTTTTTGCAGATTTACAAAAAATACATGAAATATCGGAAAAAATGTGATATAATGATACCATCTTAGGGGAAAGGAGGCGCCGTTCAAGGCTCACTCAAAGCATTTATGAAAAGGAATCGAAAGCGTCGCTCCCGTTTGACCTTGTCTACGACCCGCATCATCATGGCCAGCTTCCTGGCGGTTATCCTCGCGGGCAGTATCCTCCTCTCCCTCCCGATCAGCGCGGCGGACGGAAGAGCCGTCTCCTATGTGGACGCTCTGTTTACCGCGACTACCTCCACCTGCGTGACCGGGCTTGTCACCCTGCCGACTGTCTCCGCCTGGAGCCCGTTCGGGCAGGCTGTCATCCTCCTGCTCATTCAAGTCGGAGGCCTCGGCACCGTCACCATTATGGCAGGCTTTTTCCTGCTCCTCCACAAACGGATGAGCTTGTCGGATAATCTGCTCATTCAGGACGCCTTTAACCTCAATACCATGACGGGATTGGCCGGCTTCATCCAAAAGGTCATCCTCGGTACCCTCGCTGTGGAGGCCGTGGGCGCGCTCTTGTATATGACGGTATTCATCCCCGCGTTCGGCGCAAGGGGGATCTGGATCGCGGTGTTCAATGCTGTTTCGGCTTTCTGTAACGCAGGAATCGACATCATCGGCGAATCCAGCCTCATCCCCTACGCCACAAACCCTGTGATCAATGCCGTGACCTCGGCGCTCATCATCCTGGGCGGTCTGGGCTACATCGTCTGGTGGGATCTGCTCCGCGTGATCAAATTAGCCGTCAACTGCCGCAGCCTCAAGCCCTTTTCGGGGCTGACCCTCCACAGCAAGCTGGCTCTCTCGGCCACCGCGATCCTTTTGGCGGTTGGCGCTGTCGCCTTCTTCGCGCTGGAGCGCCAAAACCCGCTGACCATCGGGAATATGAGCCTGTTCGATCAATGGCAGGTGGCCTTTTTCCAATCGGTCACCACCCGTACCGCAGGCTTTGCCACGGTCAGCCAAGCCGCCCTCACCGATGGGAGCGTGATCGTCTCCCTGCTCCTTATGTTCATCGGCGGCTCCCCCGTGGGCACAGCGGGCGGCGTCAAGACCGTCACCGTAGCCGTCCTCTTTGCCTCCGCCCTGAATACCATCCGCAATCGGGATGAGATCACGCTGTTCAACCGCCGTATCGAAAAGGATGCCTTGCGGAAGGCCGTAGCCGTGGTCAGTATGTCCTTCCTCATCGCCTTTGTCTCTACCGTCGCCTTGTCCGTGACCTGTGACGCAGGCCTGGTCGATCTCCTGTATGAAACGGTCAGCGCCACCGCCACGGTGGGCCTCTCCCGCGACCTGACGCCCACCTTGAATCTATGGGGCAAGCTCATCGTCACCGCTACCATGTACCTTGGACGCGTGGGCCCCATCTCCCTGGCGTTCGCATTCCATATCAAATCCAAAAATACCAATATCATCACCAATCCCACCGAATCGGTCAGCGTAGGCTGAACCAAGCTGCGGCGGGTAGAAGGGAATCGCCATGAGTATGCAAAGATCGTATGCTGTTTTCGGCCTCGGCCGCTACGGCTTGGCCGTCGCCCGCGAGCTGGTGCGCAACGGAGCCGACGTGCTGGCGGTGGATATGAACGAGACAGTAGTTAATTCCGTAGCCAATGAGCTCCCCCTGTGCAAATGCGCCGATGTCACCGACCCCGAGGTCATTAAGCAACTGGGCATTGCCAACATGGACGTTGTTATCATTGCCATGGCGAGCGGCCTGGAGTCCTCGGTCATGGCCACCATGCTCTGCAAGGAAGCCGGTGTCCCCACCGTCATCGCCAAGTGCGCCAACGAAATGAACAGCCGTATTCTCTCCCGCGTGGGCGCGGATCGGGTGGTATTCCCCGAGTACGAATCGGGTATCCGCCTGGCCAAAAATATGCTCAGCGCAGGCTTTGTGGACGTCATCGAGTTGTCGAAGGATGTGTCCATGGTGGAGCTGGAGGTTCGCCCCGAATGGGTGGGGAAGAACCTGGTCGAATTGAATCTCCGCCGCAAATTCGGCATCAACGTGGTCGCTGTCCGCCGAGACGAAAATATTTCGGTGAGCCTTGACCCCGAGAAGCCCTTGACCAAGGAGCTGCGGCTTATCGTCATTGGCAGTCCCGAAAAATTGGGCAAGCTGAAAAACAAGTAAAGGAAGAATAGTACCATGCAATACAGAGAACTGGGGAACACGGGATTGAAGGTCAGCGTCATTGGCCTTGGCGGTGAATGGCTGGAGAGGCACAACGCCGAGGAGGTCAAGGCGGTGGTGGATGCCTGCCGCAGCTACGGGGTCAATACCATTGATTGCTTCATGTCCGAGCCAAACGTCCGCTCGAATCTGGGCAACGCCATTCTGGGCGAGCGGGAGAGGTGGATCATCGAGGGGCACGTCGGCTCGGCCTGGAAGGATGGCCGCTACGTCCGCACCCGAAATGTGGCCGAGGCGCAGGAGGCCTTTGCCGATCTGCTGGAGCGCTTCCATACCGATTACATGGACCTCGGTATGATCCATTTCGTGGATCGTCTCGACGATTGGCAGGACGTTCTCTCGGGCGGACTCATGGACTATATGATCGCCCTCAAAAAGAAGGGCGCCATCCGTCATATCGGCCTGTCCACCCATAGCCCCGAGATCGCCCGCCTGGCGGTGGAGCACGGGGTGGTGGAGGCGCTCTTGTTCTCGATCAATCCCGGCTACGATCTGCTCCCGTCCAAGGAAAACACGGGGCTCTCGGACGAAAACGCCCCCATCCTGCGGGGGATGGACGCCGAGCGCGCCGACCTGTACCGCCTCTGCGCCGAGCGTGGCGTGGGCATCAACGTCATGAAATGCTTCGGCGGCGGCCGCCTGCTGGATGCCGCGCGCTCTCCCTTCGGCGTGGCGCTGAACCCCGTTCAGTGCATTCATTACTGCCTCACCCGTCCTGCCGTGGGCTCGGTTATGATCGGCTTCGACAACGCCGAGCAGGTGCCCGCCTCCATGGCCTACCTCACCGCCACCGAGGCCGAGCGGGACTACGCCGAGGTGCTGGCCGCCTCCCCCCGCCAGACCTACTACGGCCATTGTACCTATTGCGGCCATTGCCAGCCCTGCCCCGTGGGGGTGGATATCGCCATGATCAATAAGCTTTACGATCTGGCTACCGCGGGAGCCGAGGTGCCCGCTACCGTCCGCGCCCACTACGAGGCGCTGGAGGTCAAGGCCTCCGCCTGTCTCCATTGCGGCAAATGCGAGACCCGCTGTCCCTTCCACGTCAAGGTCTCGTCGCGCATGACGCAGATTTCCGCATTGTTCGGAGGTTGAATATGGCAAGCATAGAAGCTGTTTTGGAGCAGTTGACCCGCCTTACGCGCGCAAAAGCTCAAGATCAATCTCCCGTGATCGTGGCCATTGACGGCCGTTGCGGAGCAGGGAAGTCTACCCTAGCCTCCGCCTTGGCAGAGCGGCTTGACGCCAACCTGATCCATATGGACGATTTCTTTCTCCGCCCCGAGCAGAGAACCCCCGAGCGCCTGGCCATCCCCGGGGAGAATATCGACCATGAGCGATTCCTCTCCGAGGTGCTGGTTCCTCTTCGGAAAGGCGCCCCCTTTACCTACCGCCCCTTTTCCTGCGAGCGCGGGGAGCTGACCGACCCTGTGACCGTATCCCCCCGCGCGGTGACGATCGTGGAGGGCTCCTACGCCTGCCACCCCGCCATGCGAGCGTACTACGACCTCCGCCTGTTTCTGACCGTGGAGCCCGAAGAGCAAATGCGCCGCCTGCGGGCGCGCAACGGTGACTACGCCGAGGTGTTCCGTCAAAAATGGATCCCCCTGGAGGAGGCCTACTTTTCGGGGTGCGGGGTGGAGGCGTGCTGTGACATGATCCTTGGCGAGTAGCCTTTTTGTTACATATAATTCACATTTCATTCAAACAAAAGGGTGGAATCGAACCTGTAAGTTTGCTATAATGTGCAAGTTGCCTTATGAGGTAAAAATGACAGAAAGGAAGTACCCAAATCATGAAGAAACTGCTTGTAATCGCAATTCTCATGCTCGCTTTGATCGTGACCGCCGTGGCTTGCAACAACGATGCTCCTGCCAACGACACCGTAACGACCGATGGCGAAACCGATCGAGCTACCCAGCCCGAAGAAACCACCGCAGAAGATGTGACCACCGAGGAAGAGACTACTGAGGAAGTCACTACCGAGGAGGTTACCACCGAGGAAGTGACCACTGAGGAGGTCACCACCGAAGAGGTTACCACCGAGGAAGTGACCACTGAGGAGGTCACCACCGAGGAAGTTACCACTGAGGAGCCCGCTGATACCGAGCCCGTTCTGGTGGTAGATAAGACCACCTACGAGGTCGGCGAGGCCATTATGGTAACGGCTACCGGCTCCGGTTTCGACTGGGTCGGCATTTCCACTCCGGATGCTACCGGCTCTATGTTCTGGTGGTATGTGGAGGCCGTTGGCAATCAGACGGCATTTGACCTGATGACTACCATTGACGGTAGCGGCTTGACGTGCACGCTGGAGCCCGGTGTGTATGAGATCCGCTTGATCGCCAACGATAACGGCTGGACCAGCACGGAGAACCTCATTGCTTCGACTTCCATCACCGTTGTCGCTGCAGCCGAGGCGCAGTAATCGCCTCCCCATGTAGGCGGTACCGCGTACATGGCGGGTTGCGCCCTTGCCGCGCATTCCACGCATAGTATTTTCGCGGAATCACAAAACATGACCAACCGAATTTCCATCGACGGAGATTCTCGTTGGTCATGTTTTTTTTTGAATCAGCGAAAAAATTCACGAAACCTATTGACAATCGCTTGATTGTATGCTATAATCTAATCACAGAACAAAATCCGAAAGGAGGAAACAAGAATGACAGTGTACACCATGCCGACCGCCGCGCTGCTGGCCGCATTCGAATGGAGATCTCTGCTTCTCCCCTTGATATGGTTTTCGGTCATTGTGCTGACGCTGGTGGTGGAGAGCCAGACCGCCGATCTGGTGTCCATCTGGTTCGCGCCGGGCGCCCTCGTCGCTATGATCCTGGCCTTCTGCGACGTAGCCCTGCCCATTCAGCTCGGCGTGTTCGTCGGTCTGACCGTTTTGGGGCTTATTTTGGCCTTCGCGGTGATCCGCCCCCGGGTGAAAGCCAGGAATAAGGTGGAAAAGACCAACGCCGATGCCCTGGCCGGAAAGCTCGCCCTGGTGGAGGAGGACATCGACAACGCCGCCGCCTGCGGAGTCGCCAGGATCAACGGTCAGCTCTGGACTGCCCGCATGGAGGATCCCGCCGACAAGCCCGCCAAGGGCGATTGGGTGGAGATCATCCGCGTGGAGGGCTCAAAGCTCATCTGTAAACCCAAACAGTAAAGGAAATCTCGAAACAGCCGTTACAGACAGGAATCTGTCAGAAAGGAAGCAACTATGTTCACAACCCAAGCTCTCGCCGTTATGGCGCTGGCCAACCTTGGCCCTCTCTTCATCGCCCTTGTCGTTCTGGTGGTGATCCTCGCCATCATCATCATTTCCAACATCCACATCGTCCCCCAGGGCAAGGCCTACGTGATCGAGCACCTGGGCTCCTACCGCAAGACCTGGACTACGGGCGGTATCAAGTTTACCATCCCCTTCTTCCAGAAGGTCGCCAAGAAGATCAACCTCATGGAGCAGGTAGCCGACTTCCCGCCCCAGCCCGTTATCACCAAGGATAACGTCCGTATGCAGATCGATACCGTGGTGTTCTTCCAGATCACCGACTGTAAGCTCTATGCCTACGGCCACACCACCCCCATGACCGCTATCGAGAATCTGACCTCCACGACTCTCCGTAATATCATCGGTGAGCTGGAGCTGGATGCAACGCTGACCTCCCGCGACCTCATCAATACCCAGATGCGCGCCATTCTGGACGAGGCCACCGACCCCTGGGGTATCAAGGTCACCCGCGTCGAGCTGAAAAACATCATTCCTCCCAAGGAGATCCAGGACGCCATGGAGAAGCAGATGAAGGCCGAGCGCGAGCGCCGTGAATCCATCCTCCGCGCCGAGGGCGAGAAGAAGTCCGCCATTCTGGTCGCCGAGGGTCAGAAGGAAGCCGCTATCCTCAAGGCCGAGGCAGAGAAGCAGGCGGCGATCCTGCGCGCCGAGGCGCTGAAGGAATCCGCCATCCGCGAGGCTGAGGGTCAGGCCGAGGCCATCCGCCAGGTGCAGGAGGCGACCGCCGCCGGTATCCGCATGATCAATGAATCCAAGCCCTCCGAGGCCGTGCTGACCATTAAGAGCCTGGAGGCTCTGGAGAAGGTCGCTGACGGCCAGGCCACCAAGATCATCATTCCTTCGGACATTCAGAATATGGCCGGTCTTGTCACCAGCATCAAGGAGGTCGCCACCGACCTGCCCGCTGAGTCTAAGCAGACCGCCAAAAAGCCCAACTCCAAGACGGAGGGGTAAGGAAATGTGTTATGCGGGGAGGAACTTCTTGAAAGAAGCTCCTCCCCGCACCCCTCCTCAAGAACCTCAAAATATCAAGCATAAAACAAACGGACACCGCCGAGTCATTCAGCGGTGTTCGTAATTTTTTATGCGTTATACTAATCCTCAAACAAAAGCTTGAAAGCGAATCCGTTCTTTTCCAAATAACCCAGTGGGTAGGGACCCACGGTGCAAGTCAAAATCTCACTGTCAAACAGTACGTCAAAACACAAAGCAATCTGTTTTTGAAAGTTTAGGAGATTCTTAAGAACCCTTTGTAAAGGGTTCTTAAGTCGCCGAAGGCACGCTCTCCTATTCAATGTTTTTATCGAGGATTGGTATTATACATCATTTTTTCAAAGTTTTTGGAGATCCAAGAACTTTTTTAAAAAGGTTCTTGGCAGGGCGCAGGGGCAGAGCCCCTGCAATCATTTATTCCCCCTCCAGAGCAATCTCCACCGCCTCCCCCAGCGGCAGGGAGAAAATATACGCCTTGGAAGGCCTTACGCCGTACATTTCCTCCACAGCGGCGGCGTATTGGCGGAGCTGGTCGCGGTGGGCTTCGGTCATGCGGGCTTGCAGGAGGGAAGGATCCCGTCGCTCGTCGGGGGTGATGTGGTCGGTTTTGTAGTCGCACAGCTCCAGATGCCCGTCGGGGAAGGTACAGAGCAGATCGATGGAGCCCTGCACGAACAGCGTCCGATCTCCCAGCGCCTCGGCGAGCGCCTCGTTTGAAGTCAGAGTGCGGAGGGGAATGAACCGCGCGAAGCGCAGTTCCCGCTCCACCTGTACGGCGCTTTGCACGCGGGCGAAAAATTCACTCCCAAAAAAGGCCTTCAGCATCCCCCGATCCAGTACCTCTGCGGTGCGTTCGGTGATGAAGCCCTCCTCGCAAAGCCGACCGATCTCGCTGTCGATCCCCCCACGCAATACCGCATCGTAGCGGCAGTACTGCAAAAACAGGTGGGCGGCCGTGCCTTTCTCCACCGCCGTCGGATGGCGGTTTTGGCTGAGCAGTAGCTCAAACTCGTTGTCCCCGGCGGATTCCATGAGGGACAGAGAGCGGCGAATGGCCTCGATGCTCTGGGCGTCGCACCAGGTTTCCCCGTTAAAGCTCTCGGGGAGCTTGCCGTCGGCCGTATCCAGATCGGTCTCAAAGAACACACAGTCATCCAAAAGCCCGTCCTTCATGCGGGAGGCAGGCACCTTGGTGGGCACGTGAAGAAGGGCTTCCTCCAAGGGCGTGGGGGGCGTTTGCCCGGCCAGAATGGCGGCGTAGCGCTTGGCCGCGGCCTCGTCGGCTTCACCGGCGCTCACAGCGCTTTGGAAGCACCCTCGCTCCAGAGGCGGCTCGGGGACAAGCTCGTTGGTGGCTATGTAGGACAGTTTTGCAAACTGACTCACCTCGGGGTGGGCGTCCAGACCCGCCAGCACCCATTTGAGATAGCAGTTACAGGACAGGGCGGCGTAGCGATCCCCCTCGCGGAAGGAAACAGGCTTGTCGTTGCCCACACCCACCACGTACAAGCGCTCCCGCGCGCGGGTCATGGCCACGTAGAGTACCCGCATCTCCTCTTCCCGCTCGGACAGCTTGACCGCGAGTCCCGATACCGCGCGGAGAGTGGTGTCGGTCTTATTCTGCCTCAAGTCCTCCCCGTCGGTCTCCCGTCGGTAGAGCTTCATGGACACGCCGGCTTGCTTCTCAAAGATCAGGTCGGCGCTGTATGATTTTGCGCTGAAGGCTTGACCGCACCGCACCACGAAGCATACGGGAAACTCCAAGCCCTTGGACTTGTGGATGGTCATGATGGAAACCTGCCCGCCGTCGGCGTCCCTGACAGGGGCGGCCGCGTTTTTGGACGTAGCCAATTTGGATTCAAAGTAGCGCAAAAAGGCGTACAGGGACAGGAACGCCGAGGTACGGCAGGTGCGGGCGGATTCGTAGAGGTATCGGAACGCGGGCGTTTCACGGCAAGCGCAACGCTCGTCGCGCAGAAGCAGGCGGAGAAGCTTGTCGGCGGGCTGGGTCTGCGTGAGCTTGCGGTATTTTTCCAGCCATTCCATGAAATCCGTCAGCTTTTGCGAGAGCCGAGGGTCGGCATCCTCTCGCCCCGGGTATTCCTCCACCCCCGCGTAGAGGGAGCGGGACTCGGCGGCGCGGTCGCCTACGTTGCGAACTGCAATCAGCTCCTCCAGATCCAGACCGGGGAAGGGGGCGCGGAGCACCTCGGAGAGGGGAATATCGTTGTCGGGATTGTCGATGACCCGCAAAAGATTCACAAGATAGGACATATCCGTGCCGTGCAGAATATCTCGCCCCGCCTCGGCGGCCTCCAGCTCCTCGGAGCCCGTGGGGATGCCCATGGCGGTCAGCGCCTTCATGTAGTCGGACAGCGCGGCGCGGCTCCGCATGAGAATGACGATATCCTTTGGCATGATTGGCGTACCGTCTGCCTTGAGCGTGTGATTGCGGAGCAGAGAAGCGATCTCACAGGCGACATAGGACGCCTCGGCCTCAACGCCCGACACCTCGGAATCATTTGACGATTCGGATTCATCGGCATCTTCTTCTTTGGGAGGCTTTGTGAGGACGGTCACCTGTACAGACGGCGAAATATACTCGTCGTGGGGCGGTATCTTGCCAAGAACAAGATCGTCGCCGTCTTGGTATCCGATGGAGTCGGGGCAGGCGCGCAGAACATGTCCACAGACGGCGTTCGTGGTGCGAACGACAGCTTCATCGCATCGAAAGTTCTCGGACATAAAGATGCTGTTGCCGTTCGGATCGTCCCCCTGTCGGGCGCCGTCCTGCAGGATCAAGGGTTGAAGCTCCCGACGGTAGCGGGCAAAGACCGAAGGATCCGCCCCGCGGAAGCCGTAGATGCTCTGCTTGATGTCGCCTACCATGAAGCGATGGTCAGCCCCTACCAGACGGAAGATCTCGTCCTGCATCTCGTCCACGTCCTGGTACTCGTCGATGTACACCTCGTCGAATTTCTCCCGGAAATCCCGCGCGATCCCGCTGGGGGAGCCGTTTTCCCCCCGCAGAAGGGAGAGCAGGTAGCGGCGATTGTCGGTAAAATCGCAAATGCCCCGATTTTTCTTTTCGGCCAGAATGCGGCGGTCATACTCGGCCAAAAGGTCATAGAGCACCCCGCACATGAGCGCGGTGCGCCGCATCTGCTCGGCCACAACCGCGGGCGAATCGGCAAAATAGGTCTTGCGCAGGGCTTTGATCTCGTCAACAATAGCCGTCCGCGCGTCCTTGTGTCCCGAGATCACGGGATCCGCGCCCCGCAGACTGCCCAACCGCTGGTTTTTGTAGCTGGTCATGAGCTCGTAGGCCTCCGCGTAGGTGTCAGCCTCCGCCAGCCGCAGGCAGAAATTCAGATCCGCCTCAAATGCCCCTCCGTAGGCCTTGGCGGCGGCATCGTCAGCGCGGATATCGTCCAGCGCCTCGCTCAAGGTTTGGATGGCCGAGCGGCAGAAGTGCCCCAACCACTCTCGGAGGATGGCGCCGTGAGAGGAGCCGAAGAAGTCTCCGTCGGCTTGCGCCTCCAGCTCCTGCGCCTCCTTTTGAAGCCGTCCCAGCTCATCGGGAAAGGAGAGGAGACGGTTGTACAGCTCGAACAGGGTAGGGATGAGCTGGGTGTCATTCTTGGAGGGAGTGAGACTGTCGCAGAGATCGGCGAAGGGATTGCGCCACAAAAGGGAGAAGGCGGTAGGATCCCGCCCCTCGTCGGCGTATTTGAGGTAGAATTCATCGATGATCTCGCCCATGACCCGCTCGCAGAGGGGAAGCAGCTCGGCGTCGTCGGCGATGCGGGATGCGGCGGGAAGCCCCAGCTCGGCAAAATGCGCCTTGACAGGCTCGCGGCAGAAGGCATCAATGGTGCTGATGTGGGCGCCGCCCAGACCGATGAGCTGATTTTGCAGGTGCCGGTTGCCCGGCTCGCGCGCAATCGCCTCGGTGAGCGCCGCCGAGATCCGCTCCCGCAGCTCAGCCGCCGCCGCCCGCGTAAAGGTCACGATCAAAAGTCGCGACAGGTCGGCCGGGGCAACCGGGTCGGTGAGCCGTCGGATGATGCGCTCGGTCAGCGTGGCCGTTTTGCCCGAGCCCGCCGCCGCCGATACGAGCAGAGTCCTGCCCAGCGTACCCATGGCGGCGCGTTGCGCCGGTGTCCAGTTTCTTTCCATAATGACTCCTTTTTGAAAAGCTTTTTAAGGATTTTTAAGGTGCTTTTTCTCGAAAAAGCACCTTATACTAATCCTCGATCAAAATCTTGAAAGTGAATCCGTTCTCAAGCTACCCCAACAACTCAGTGGGTAGGGACCCACGGTGAAGGCAAATATCCATCCATTAAACAGCGAGTCAATACATACAACAGCATTTTTGAAAGTTTAGCGGATTCTTAAGGCCCCTTTTCAAAGGGTCCTTACGCCGCCGGAGGCATTCTCTCTATTCAAGATTTTATTCGTAAATTAGTATAAGAATCCTGAAAAAGCATTTTGCATCGCCGCTTACAGAGCGAGGTTCCAAGCCGCAGAAGATATGCTCCCACCATCCATCACAACCTCTTCACCACCTTCAGAAGCGCCTCTGCGTCCCGTTCCTTGGAAAACCATCCGAAGCTGGCGCGTACCGCGCCGCTGTCCGGCGTTTGGAGAGTTCTGTGTCCCAGCGCCGAACAATGGAATCCGGGACGCACACAAACGCCTGCTTCGTCCAGCCGTTTCCCCACCTCCTCGGAGGTGTAGCCATCCACCGAAAAAAGAACCACTCCGCCCGCTCGGTGCGGGGCGTAGACCGTCACCTTTGGAAGCTCCGAAAGTCTGTCCCGCAGAGCGGTTCCCAAGCGGCGTTCGCGGTCGCCTATGGTCTCTACGCCGACCGCGCGAACGAATTCCATCCCGGCACGCAGACCGGACACGGCGGGTGTGGGCAGAGTGCCCGGCTCGTACCGTTCGGGAACGTCATCACCCATGTCGCCGCGCAAAGAGTGTATGCCGTTTCCACCCTCGATGCGGGTTTCGAGCGTGACGCCCTCTCGCAAAATCATCATCCCGGTTCCTTGCACACCCAAAAGCCCCTTGTGACCCGGAAGGCAAAGGATATCCAGATTCATGCGCTCCATGTCCAGAGGGATACTTCCCGCTGATTGCGCGGCATCCACCACGAACAGGATCCCCATTCGTCGGCACAGTGCCCCGATTTTGGCGATGGGCAGAACAGCGGAACAGATATTGGATGCATGGGAGCAGATGACCATGCGGGTGTTGGGACGGATTTTGGACAGAAGGGAGGACAGGATGCGGTCGTCGGTTGGGGCAACGGAGGCGGGGAAGGTATCGAACACGTCGAAGTCAATGATTCCGTCGGCGGTCAACTTGTACAGAGGACGGTAGACCGCGTTGTGCTCCATATCGGAGCAGATCGCGTGATCTCCGGGGCGTAGAAGCCCCTTGATGGCCAGATTGATGGCGTGGGTCGTGTTCAGCGTGAAGATTACCCGTTCGGGCTGAGCGCCGAATAGCTGAGCCGCGGTCTGACGGCAGGCATAGAGTTCTTGCGCTGCCGCCAAAGCCAGCCTGTGCGATCCTCGCCCGGGATTCCCGCCGCTGCGCTTCATGCAATCGGCGACGGCAGACAGCACCGCAGGAGGTTTGGGATAGGAGGTGGCGGCGTGGTCGAGATAAACGATGGATTTCATGGTGGTTTCCTCCCGTGGTTCTTTGCAATGATGGATGTAGCGGGCGGGGAACCCGTGGCTTACCCCACCCTTGCGTAATTACCCTTTCAGATATTCCCGAACCCGCACGCCTCCCCGTTCCAGAATGATCCGTACGTTACCGCTTTGGGGACAGGGAAAATCGACTCCGTAGGCGCAACCGCCCGTAGCTTTGCTGGAGCTGATCTTGGTTAAGGAAGCTCGGATGGCCGCCTCAGCGAGGATGCTCTGCGCCTTCATGGCCTGAGTCATGGAGCCGATCACGGCGGTGCATAGACCGCTTGCCCCCTCGCCGCTACGGGGTGAAGCCTGTGTGCTGGGATACTGTTTCATACCTACCACCTCCTCACAGACAGTATATGCGGAGGAAGTTTTTTTGGTGTCGGAATTCGTCAAATTTTGAAATAGTACTTGACAAATTCGTGCTCATCTTGTACAATATATATATCTTGTTACGAAAGAGAGGATCTTTTATGAAACTGTTTCCATATAACCAAGTATCTCTGCGCGGCGGCTACCTGTTCGAAAAGCAGGAGTTGAACACCAAGGTCACCATCCCGGCCGTATACGACCGCTTCTACGAGACGGGACGCATCACAGCCTTTAAATTCGGCTTCCCCGATAAGGATCCCGTCCGACCCCATTTCTTCTGGGACAGCGATGTAGCCAAGTGGATGGAGGGCGTGGCTTACGTTCTCTCCCGTGAGTCTCATCCCGATCTGGAGTCCAAGGTGGACGAGCTGGTGGATGACATTGAGCGCAACCAACGTGAAGACGGCTATTTCAATATCTTCTTTACCGTTGTTCAGCCCGAAAACCGTTGGAAGTGCCGCGATTGGCACGAGCTGTACTGCGCGGGACACCTCATGGAGGCCGCCGTTGCCTACGCCGAGACCACGGGTAAGACCAAATTCCTCTCCTGTATGGAGAGGTACGCCGATTACATCAACCGCGTGTTCATCGAGGAGGGCTCAGCCGGCTTCAAATCTCCCGGCCATGAGGAGATCGAGCTGGCGCTCATCCGTATGTACCGCTACACGGGCAAGCAGAAGTATTTGGATATGGCCAACCACTTCCTCACCATCCGCGGCGCCGCGGAGGAGGACTACAATGATCTGTATTATCAGTCGGACGAGCCCATCCGTCAGCAGACGACGGTGCGGGGACACGCCGTTCGCTCCATGTATCTCTGTACGGGTCTGGCTTACTTGGCCGCCGAGACGAAGGAGGAGGCCTTGATCGAGCAAGTCAAGACCCTGTGGGAGGATGCGGTTACCCGAAAGATGTACGTCACGGGCGGTCTGGGCTCCACCCACATCGGCGAGGCCTTTACCACCCCCTACGACCTCCCCGCCGATCAGGCATACACAGAGACCTGCGCGGGCATTGGTCTGTGCTTCTTCTCGCAGGGTATGCTGGCGCTGGATAATAACGCCCGCTATGCCGACGCCATTGAGCGCGCCCTCTACAACGGCGTTACCTCGGGTCTGTCGGTCGGCGGTGACCAGTTCTTCTACGAGAATCCCCTGGAGATCAATCTGTCTGAGCGATACGCCAATCGTTTCGGTTCACGCCGATTCCCCGCCCACCGCCGCGTGGCCTGCTTCGGCTGCTCCTGTTGCCCTCCTAACCTCAACCGCTTGCTGGCATCTCTCGGCAACTACTGCTACGGTTACGAGGATCAAACCCTGTATATCAACCAGTTTATCGCCTCTGACCTGAAGGCAGATGGCGTTACTGCCTCCATGGATACCGACTATCCCCGCGACGGAAAGGTGACCGTTTCGGCTGAGGGCGCTTCCAAGCTGGCGATTCGTATTCCCTCTTGGTGCGACTCCTTTACGCTGAGCCATCCCTACGTCATGGAGAACGGTTATGCTGTGGTGGAGAACGATGGCGCGCCCGTGACACTGTCTTTGGATATGACTCCTCAGATCGTGTGGGCTGACCGTCGCGTGCTTCGCGCCGCCGGACAGGCTGCGATCATGCGCGGCCCTGTGGTTTACTGCGCCGAGGGTGTGGATAACGGAGAGGGCCAACTGCACAATTATCGCGTTACCTATCCTCTCAACGCGGATGTGGAGAGCTCGGACCCCTACGGTCTGCCTTCCATGACGGTGACTTGCGAGCGCCGTACCGATGACGGCGCGCTGTACAGCAACCAGCCTCCGCGGTATGAGTCAACTTCCTTGAAGCTCATCCCCTACAATGCCTTTGCCAACCGCGAAGAGACCGATATGCGCGTTTGGTTTTTGGCCAAGGAATAATCGATTTTTCTTCCAAAGCGGTTCACATGGGTGAGCCGCTTTGGTTTTGCGGTGATGGCGAGGGAGAATATCTCCAACGGGGATACCGGATCGAATCACTTTCTCCTCCAGCTATCCGCCCGTGACAGAACCCAGCCGGCGATAAATACCCCGTCGGTTACGAGTGCCGGAACAGGGATATCCCGCAGAGAAGTGAAAACCAGAATGGCATTTATAACGGTACCCTCGGCAGGGTTGATCCACTCGGGGCGAAGAGCGAGGATCACGGCCATGACGATACCGCAGAGCACCCCCTGCGCGCCTTTGGCGATGAGGTAAGGCTTGAAGGAGATCCCTCGTCCGCCGCAAAGGGTCATGACCTGACAGTGTACCGATATCCCCGACCAGCCCGCGAAGACCGCGGTGAGGATCAGCCCCCATTCCCGATTGGAAAGCCCCGAGGCTTGGCTGATGCCGCTTGTCATCTCCAAAATGCCTGTGAGCAGAGCGTATCCCCACTCGTGATTCTGCCCGCTTTCTGCCAGCGCACAACCCAGCGCTCCCGTTAACGCGGAGAAAAAGATGACGTAGGCGCAAACCGTCAACATACCCGTGGCCGCGGCCGAGACCGCTCCGGTAAAGGTTTCAACTCCGCCGATATGGAGTCCGGACGGAAAATGGGGATGCTCGGCAGGCTGTTCCGCGCGGCGCAAAAAGAATCGCGCCAAAAAACCAACCGCAAGGCTGGATCCCAGTACCGTGACGTACAGGAGCACGCCGAAGTGGCGATTGCCGTAGAGAGATACCCCTACCGCGGTAATCAGAAACGCGGAGCTGGGGTTGGCGGTGAAGGTCAAAAGATGCTCGCATTCGGATTTGGAAATGGTGTTGCGATCCAGGAGCGCCACCGCTGTTTTCGCTCCCACGGGAAACCCGCACATGGAACCCAGAAACACGGCCGATGCTCCTGCGCCCGATAGCCCGAAAAGCCACCGCATGATCCTAGAGAAAAGTCTTCCGAAGGCCTCTCCGGCGCCGCTGGATACCAGTAGCTCGGAGATGACCATGAAAGGAAACAGGGAGGGAATGACCGTGCGGGCGCACAGGGTCAATCCGCGCCCCATATATTCGATGGCGGCATCCGAATTTTTCAGGACGAGTATCAGGCAAAAGGTGGACATGAGGCAAAAGCCAACCTGACCTGCCGATGGACGTTGCGGGGATCGGGTTCTGTCAGAAGGAAAGAAGGAGTGGGTTTTATGGGTCATGGATCAGCCTCCGGACGCATATAGTGGTGTGCACTACTATATGGCGGGAGGCTCTGAAACATGAATCCAAGCAAACGAAATTCCGTTGCAGAAAACCACCCCTCGCTGCTTGAATGGCTGGCCGTCAAGCTGGATATGCCGTCCGATGCTTTAAGCGGGGGGATCCGATTGGATATGCGGGGGCGCAATACTCTGACGGTGCATGGGTGCACCCGTATTCTGGATTTTTCTCCCGAAGCGATCCGCCTTTCCCTGGGTACTTGCACTGTGACGGTGGGGGGAGAGCGGTTGATCTGTACCTCCTACCTGGCCGGGGCGGTCGGGATCGAGGGGATGATCCGGTCGATCTGCTTTTGTGACGGGGAGGTGGAAGTTTGAAAGATACGTCTTTCAAACGGCGTTTTGCGGCTTTCACCCCCGAAGCGGCGGCGATTTTGCTCCGCAAAACCAGCCCCAATTCCGCAAGAAAGGAAGCTCTCGCTACGCGAAAGCTATGGTCATAATCATGATCCCCTCTGCCCACTATTTTCTGACAGGCTACCGTATGATCGCCGTAGAGGCGGAGCAGGCGGCTCGCCTTCTGGAGCTGTGCCGTATCCATGGATACATCTATGAGGATTTCCGCCATTTGGAAAACGGGGGGATCTCCCTGCGTTTTCCGCTTCCAATCGCCCGCCGTGTGGGGGCTTTGTGTGAACGGGAGGGGATCGGCTTTACCGCGCTTCGGGAAGGCGGACTTCCTTGTATGGGGAAACGCCTTCTTTCGCGGGCGGGACTGCTGGTTGGGCTCCTGTGCGGGATCCTGCTTTTAAAGCTCTCCCAAAGCGTTGTCTGGGATATCCGCATCAGCGGGAATCAAACCGTTTCGGATCGCGCTGTGGCGGAATCGCTGGCATCCTGCGGCTTTTTCGTAGGAAGCTCTCTGAAGGGCTTTGAAGCGGACAAGACCGAGAATGACGTTCTGATGCAGGATGATCGGTTAGCCTGGATCTCGATCAACCGAAAGGGAACCGTGGCCTACGTGGAGGTTCGTGAGAAGGCCGATCGCCCGGATGTACCCTCGGATGTGCCCTGTGACATTGTGGCGTCCATTGGCGGGGTGATCCAGCGCGTGGAGTTGGAGGAAGGGAACGTCCGCGTGGCGGCGGGAGATCTGGTGGGAGAGGGTGAGGTTCTGGTCAGCGGGATCTACGACAGCATGACGCAGGGCATTCGCCTCACCGCCGCCAAGGCTCGCGTCTACGCCCGCACGACTCGCGTCCTCACGGTGGAAATTCCGTTTTCCTACCGACAAAAGGTATATGAAACCGATACCGAGCTCTTTTTGAAAGAAAAAAGTCTATTTTTTTTCGGAAATCACATAAAATTTTCAAAAAGTACTGGAAATTTGGGTGGGGTTTGTGATACAATAGAGAGCGAGAGATCCTGGGGGCTTTTGAAGGGGATCGGTTTCCCGATTTCCACCCGTACCGTGTGGCGGATCCCCTATACCGTCGTGACCGCCACCCGTACCCCGGCCGAGGCCGAGGAGCTGGCTTACTTCGAGCTGGCTCGACAGATCGAAGCCCTGCCCGGCGGCGCGGAGCTGATCGCAAAATCCATCGTCATCTCTCACGGTGAGGATACCCTGACCCTGACCTGTACCCTCACCTGCATTGAAAACATCGGAACTGTGCGCCCCATTGAGGTGGGGACGGCGCGCCCGGAGGCATGACGGCTGTTTCCCGTCCGGGATCCGAAAAAGCAAAATTCAGGAGCTTATACATGAATCAAAGAATTATCAAAGTAGACACGGCCGAGACGACCGCCCTGATCTTCGGCGCGTATGACGTCAATCTCCGCATTATAGAAGAGCGCTTCGGCGTAAGCCTTCGGAATAAGTCGGGGGAGGACGGAACCGACGCTATCGTGATCAGCGGTGAGAGCATGGATGCGGTAAACGGGGCTGCCGCCGCAGTGGAATATCTGCGGGATATGGTGCGGCATACCGCCGAGATCAGCGATCAATCGGTGCGCTACGTGGTGGATATGATCGCCACGGGCAATGCGGGAGAGCTGGCGGATATCGGCTCGGATTGTATTTTTGTTACCGCGAAGGGAAAACCTGTGAAGGCCAAGACCGCGGGGCAATCCAAGTACGTGGACGCCATTCGTAAGAATACCATCGTAATTGGCGTAGGCCCTGCGGGCACGGGTAAAACGTTTTTGGCGGTGGCTATGGCGGTCAAGGCGCTCAAGGAAAAGCAGGTCTCCCGTATCCTTTTGACCCGCCCCGCCATCGAAGCCGGTGAGCGGTTGGGCTTTCTGCCCGGCGATCTGCTCAGCAAGATCGACCCCTACCTCCGTCCCCTCTATGACGCGCTGGGGGAGATGCTGGGCCCCGAGACCCATCAGAAGCTGGTGGAAAAGGGTGTGATCGAGGTAGCGCCGCTGGCGTATATGCGCGGCCGTACCTTGGATGATGCGTTTATCATTCTGGACGAAGCGCAGAATGCTACGCCCGAGCAGGTCAAGATGTTCCTCACCCGTCTGGGCTTTGGCTCCAAGGTGGTGGTGACGGGTGACCTGACCCAGACCGATCTCCCCTATGGCCAGCGGTCGGGGCTTGCCTCGGCCATCAAGATTCTGGCGGGCATCGATGACATCGCGATCCACTACCTGTCCGAAAAGGACGTGGTGCGCCACCACTTGGTGCAGAAGATCATTCTGGCCTACGATGCCTATGACCGTGAACAGGCCGCCAAAAAGCAACAGGCTGAATCCCGCGACGGAGACCGCCGTGACCCCGACCGCCGGGAATCTTCGCGCCCGAGCTACCGCCCCAAGCGGAATGATTGAAAAAAGTTTGAACGTCACCCAAAAATACGCCCGCCATGCGGGAAAGGAGTTACTTATGCAACACGTTCCCCCTATGATCTATTTTATGAACGACCAGGACAAGCTTCCCGTTACCTACAAGCTCAAAATGTTGACCCGCCGCGCGGTGGAAACGGTGATCG
>JAZQXS010000287.1:0-6626 GCA_045633025.1 Eubacteriales bacterium
AGATCCTCCTCGGGGAAGTCCATCCCCGCCTCCATGTTGGCCAGCACGGCCATGAGGTCGGTGTAGACCTCTTCGGCGGAATCCGTCAGCAGGCCGTTCATGCCGGCTCGTGCCAGCTTGACCTGCTCATCGTTTCCCGCGTCCAGCAGATTGCCCAGAGCCTCGGCTCGCTCCAACGCCAGCTTTCCGTTGCGGAAGGCACGGCGGGTGAACTCCCCCGCGGGGGCTTGAACCGCTCCCGCGCGAAGACAGGCCTCCAGCACGTTGCGGGTGACCAGCACACCGCCGTGGCAGGAGATCTCCGCCGTATCCTCTCCCGTGAAGGAGTTGGGGCCCTTGAACAGGGTACAAAGCCCGTCATCCAGCACCTCGCCGCTCTCGGGATCCCGAATGAGTCCGTACACGGCGGTGCGGGGAGCATAGGCAGACAGGGGCTTACCGCCAACGGGGAAAAACACCCGTTCCGTCACAGCGAACGCCTCATCCCCCGACAGGCGGATGACGGCGACGCCCCCCTTACCGAAGGGGGTACTGACGGCGGCTACGGTATCAAAGGGGGAGATCGTCATAGGAAATACCTCCCTTTTGGCAAAAGCGAATTACTCCTCGTCGGAGGTGTCGGTATCCTCCACCGCCTCGGGAGCCTCGTAGGTCTCGGTCTCCTCCTCCTCGGAGTAGGTAGCGGCAGACAGGTCGATATCGAAGGGATCGTGCTCCTCCTCACCGAAGATGGACTCACCCTGCTGGCGGGTCTCACCGGTCAGAGCCTCGGTGGACAGAGGATCCACGGTCTTGCCACCCGAGCGGCGGCGAGACTTGGAGCGGGACTTGCCGGAGGAAGACTTCTCGGAGCCGCCCTTGGCCTTGATGCCGGCGGTGGGCATACCCTCCTCCTCCAGGTAGATCACGATGCGGCGGTTGTTCTCCACGCCGATGGAGTTGGTGGCCACGCCGTCCATCTTCTGGATCTCAGAGTGGATGATGCGGCGCTCATAGGGGTTCATGGGCTCCAGCATGATGCTCTTCTTATACTTGAGCACCTGGTGAGCCTTCTTGCGAGCCAGGATGCGGAGAGCCTCCTCACGCTTGGCGCGGTAGGATTCTACGTCCACGGTGATACGGGCGTACTCCCGCTTCTCTCCCTCCTCCTTGCGGTTGGCGGCCAGATTGGCGAGATATTGCAGGGCGTCCAGGGTATCGCCGTGGTGGCCGATGAGCACACCGGCGTTCTCGCCGTCCACGGTGATGACCATATCGTCGTTGTTGCCGGGGTGCATGGCGACGGTCACGTCGGCAAGCTCCATGTCCTCCACCAGCTTGCAGATGAAGCGGTAGGCCACCTGCTCGCCCTCGGAGGCGGTAGCGGGGTCGATGTTCTCCACGGCGGGGCAAACGGGCGCGGTCTCCTCGGGGATGATCTCCTCGACGGGAGCAGCGGAAGCCGCCTCCTCGCGCCTGGGCGCGCGCTCACGCTTGGGGGTCTCGGGCTTGTCGTTCTCGCGGCGGTCGTTATCGCGGCGGTCGCGGCGCTCACGGCGGGGCTTCTCCTCGGCGGGAGCATCGGGAACCTGGTATACGGCCTTGATGGTGCAATCTACAGCGCCAAAGCCCAGAAAGCCCTTGCGACCCTCGTTGATAACGGTATACATGATCGCGGCGGCGGAGGGGGCGCCCAGCTCGACAACAGCCTTCTCGATGGCTTCCTCCCGCGTTTTCGCGCTGATCTCAATTTCCTTCTTCATAGCGGTGTCTATGTCCTTTCAGTGATCCGTGGCGCGCCCGCGGGGTAGCGGCGGACGCGTCCTCTGTGGGGGATCAATTATCCTGATCCTTCTTGTTCTTGTCCTTACGGGCGGGACGGTCATCCTCCTTCAGAGTCACACCGTCACCGTAGGCGCCTTCCGCGGTCTTGGGCGCCGCAGGGGTCTCGTCCTCCTCCACGTACTCGGCCTTACGGGCGGCCAGACGCGCTTCACGCTCGGCGGGAGACTCATAGTCCTCGTCGTCGATGTGGTGCAGGGAGCGGACGTTGGGGTCGCGAGGCGCATTGGATGCTCTCGCAGGCTTGTTCTTGGGCTCCTTGCCCATCAGCTCACGCTCGGCAGCCTTGTAGTCCTCCTCGGTAAAGGTAGGCAGGGGCATGACCTTGTAGAGAATGAACTGCTTGATGGTACCCAGAATACTCTTGAAGATCCAGTACAGACCCACGGCGGCAGGCACCATAAAGGTGAACCAAGCGCTCATGAGGGGCATCATAACGTCCATCATGGTGTTGGAGCAGCCCTGAGCAGGATCCTTCTGGCCCTCCGCCTTCTGCTGCATGGGCTGGAAGGAGAACTTACGGGTGATCTTACCGCTTCCCCAGTAGACCACGAAGGTCAGCACGGGCATGAACAGAAGCACAAGCTGCGCCTTGGAGCCGAAGCCGGCGGTCAAACCCATGTTCAGACCGAACAGGTTGAAGTTGGGGATGCTCTTGGTCAGGCCGTCCAGCGCGTTCAAACATGCGTCGCCGTTGGAGAAATACAGGAAATTGGCCAGACCGTCCAGCTCAATGCCGTTCTGACTGATGAGGGACAGCGCCTCAATGGTACCGTTGCTCGAGCTGAGCGAAAGACCCAGACCGCCCGCGGCCAGAGGCGCGTCAGCGAAGGTCAGGAAGGCGGAGGTCAGCTCGGTGGGCGCGCCGAAGATATAGGTCACGGGGTCGATGACCACGTAATACAGCGCCATCAGGAAGGGCAGGGACAGGAGCAGGGGCAGGCAACCGGACATGGGGCTGTATCCCTCCTTGGTGTAGAGCTCCTGGATCTCCTGGTTGAGCTTCTGCTGGGTAGCCTGATCGTTGCGGCCCTTGTACTTATTGCGAAGAGCCATTTCCTTGGGACGGAGCTTGGCCTGCTTGCGGGAATTCTTCTGCTGATTGATACCCAGAGGGAGCATCAGGATCTCCAGCGCGATGGCGAAGTATACCGTACCCAGAATAAAGCTGCCGAAGCCGGGCACTTCAATGAGCCAGGCGAAGCCCAGACCGATCCAATGGAGGATCTGGTCGAACACGCCCAGGTCAGCCTCGGTCGCCACATCCGTCCGGAAGCACTCCACCAGCACGCGGACGTCATCCGCGGTGAGAGCCGACTCGCGGCCGGACTCGGCGGAGGTCTTGTAGCAGACAGTGGTGTCGATGTCAAAGGCGTTGAGCACGCTCAGCGCGTAGGTAGCCGCCAGCTCAGGCTTGGCGGTCAGGGTTCCGTCAGCCACCTTGGCGTCGTCAAAATCCTTGGCGGTCATATCGTAGCCGTTGAGGGCGGCCACAAGCTGCTCGCGGATATCGAAGCCGCTCTTGCTGTCCGAGATCTCGTCCGCCAGCTTATCGAGCTGGAGCGCGGTCAGGCCGCACTCGGGCTTGTCGGCCAGCTCGCTGTCGGTGATGGTGTACCCCTTCTTGATGGAGGTAGTCTTGGTCGCGCCTTTTCCGCAGGAGGTCAGCGCGCCGCCCAGAATCGCCAGCATCAGCATAGCCATGACGATCCGGGTCAAGAAAGAGCGGGTCTTAGGGGTTTTGGTAGTTGTTTTCATTCTGATCTTTCCTTTGTTTCTTGTGCATACCCCGACAAAGGCGGTCGGGGGCGCGGCTCCTCGATGCTTGGCCGCTGTGTTCCTTGTGAATGATCCCTCGCAGAGCAGATCACGCGCCGTCGCCGGGCGTTTCGTCGCCGGGCGTTGTACCGTCCGCGTCGGACGTATCCGACTCTTCGGAGGCTTGCTGCTCCCGCGCGGCGCGGTACTGATCGTACTTACTCCAGCGCATGGGCATGGTTTTGAAGCCGGTTTTGGGAACCGGATCATAACCGCAGGGGGAAAGCGGACTGCAACGCAGGATCCGCCAGATTGTCAGCGCCAGTCCTGCGAAGAAGCCCCGCTTCTCGAAGGCTTCCAGACCGTAGGCTGAGCAGGTCGGGGTGAACCGACAGGTGGGTGCGGGCTTGAGGCCCGACAGGTACTTCCGATAGAAACGGATGAGCGCCATGGCGACACGCTTCATGACGGGGTCTCTCCCTTCCCTTCGGAGGCTTTGGGGATTTGCGGCTCCAGCATATCCAATTTCTTGAAAATGTATCGCAGCTCGGACTCGATGGCGGGGGATTTCTGCCGCTCGATACCGGGGCGCGCCGCAATGACGATGAGGAATCCGCGGCGAAGCGTACAGCGCCGCTCCACGCCCTGCAGTCCCGCCCGGATGATGCGCTTAACGCGGTTGCGCTCCACGGCGCCGCCCTCCCGCTTGGGCACAGACAGACCGATCCGATTGATATACTGCTTTTGTGGGTTGGCTTTCTTCAGCCTCTTGGCCGCCAGATCCTTGAGAACGCAGACCGTGACGAATTTGCCCGACCAGCGCTTGCCCCGCTGGAAGGTCTTTTTGTACAGATGGTTCTCCTTGATGGCGATGGGTTTCATGATACTCCTTCCCCATAGCGAAGGGCTATGAATTAGGATGCGCCGCAGAGCCACAGCCCGCGGCAAAGGCGCCTATTCGCGAAAAACCCCGAGGAGAGACAGACGATCGCATAGGCACGTGTCCGATCATTCCTCGGGTTTTTACGAAATATGGGAATCTCCCAAATTAGTAGGTCAGTCTCTTTCTGCCCTTGGCACGTCTTC
The DNA here is from genome assembly GCA_045633025.1 of Eubacteriales bacterium. GTDB lineage: Bacteria > Bacillota > Clostridia > Oscillospirales > CAG-272 > CAMEON01. Next base: position 4,666 of record JAZQXS010000287.1, read on the forward strand.
TCTTGAGAACGTTGCGACCATCAGAGGTCTTCATTCTCTTTCTGAAGCCATGCTCCTTCTTTCTCTGACGCTTCTTAGGCTGGTAAGTTCTGAGCATAATCGGTTACCTCCTTCAAGATTTGCTGTCGAGGCGTTATTCTGCCGGTCTGACAGGCGCAGAACTCCTGTGCTGATACACAGAGCACACGACAATGACCATTATATTATACCCGCAAAAGCGGCATTTGTCAAGGGCTTTTTGAAATTTTTTTCAAAAAACTCGCATTGAACCAAATTTTTGTACAAATTCACATCTCTGCGCCGCGCTCAGACGTCACTTTCGGCATTGGTGACGACAGGCGTGCCGTCCTCATAGGAAAACGTGACCTGGGAGAGGAGCCAATCGTTGATCTTATCGCTGAGCGCCGACTCGGCGAGGAAGGCCTCGCCCACGCTCTCCAGAATGTCCGCCTCGGTCATGGTGGTGTAGTAATTGGAGGCGTAGTAGTCGATCCAGTACTGAATCTGCGCGTCCAGCTCCTCCTCGGTCACCGTCTCCAGTCCCTCGGCCTCGGCGATGGCGTGGGTCACCATGTCTCTCTGCACCATATCCTGAGCCAGCGCGGTGATCTCTGCCCTCCAATCAGCCCCCGCCGCCAGACCGAAGTAGACCGGCGCGAAGCTGTCCAGCGTGGGATACATGGCGAGGAACTGCTCGCCTTGATAGGAGGAGTAGCCCTCGTAATAGTACTCCACCTCGCTCTCATACACGCCTCGGTAGTACTCTACCTCGACCTCGGGCAGATTCTCGCAGACAGCCGTGTCCAGAAGGTGCTCCCAGACCGCCTCGCTCTTGGCGCTCTCCAGGCTGGCCGAGGTCTGGGTCACCAGGTAGTCGTATACGTAGGCCTCGAACTCCTCCAGCAGGGCGGCGTCGCTGCCGTAAAACTCCTTCTTGGGCTGGTATTTTACGGTGTTCTCCACGAAGTCGCGGGTGTAGTCGCTCATAGCGTACTGTACGGCGTACTCCACCGCGATCCGGAAAATGACCTCCCGCCCGGCCAGATCTGCAGCTCCGTAGTCCTCTGGGAAGGTCACGGTGATCTCAGCGGGCTTCTGCTTGGAGGTGGTATTGGGCACGATCCCCACCAAAGCCTCCTCAAAGCCGGGAATGAAGGAGCCGGAGCCCAGCCCCAGCTTGTAGGGCGCCTGATCCTCCCAGTTGGAGCCGCCGTCGAAGGCCTCGCCGTTCAGAAAGCCCTTGTAGTAGATGTAGGCGTCGTCGCCCATCTTGAGGGGCTGATCCTTGACCATCGCGGTGCCGTTGACCGCGGTGCGGTACTGGAAGCGGATGTCGTCGATATAATCCTGCACGTCGGCATCGTCCACCTTAAGGGAGGTGGGCACCGTCAGATGGAGGGCGGTATAATCGGCGCGGTCAAGGGTCACGTTGGGAGACACGTCGGCGGCCATGTAGTCATAGCGAGGGAGGCGAGTCTCGGTCTCGCCTGCGGCCGTGTCGGTCTCGGTGCCGGCGGCGGTATCGGCAGGGTCATCGCTTTGCGCGCAGGAGGTCAGAAGAGCGGCCAGCATCAGGATGGACAGCAGGAAGGATACGATCTTTCGGTTCATGAAAATTCTCCTTTTCGTGTTACGGATGATGTCATACTCACTTATGATACTACCTTTTCGCGGAAAAATCAAGAGCTAATTGCAAATTCACAAAAAATTTAAGTCTTTTCACCCGTCCGCCACGGAGGGGTGAAGAATTTACAATGCGTTCACACCTTCCCGCCTGCGCCGTGGTATGATAGGAGAGATATAGAGATATAAAGATACAAAGATACAAGATATAGAGCGGCCGTGTGCCTTTATCCCATACCTCATATCTTTGTATCTCGTATCTTGCAAGGAGGATCCCTATGCCCCACGAAGTCTTTTTGGACATGACCGCCCTTACCGCATCCCTCGGCGCCTATGCC
>JAZQXS010000288.1:0-4317 GCA_045633025.1 Eubacteriales bacterium
GGATGGACTTCCCCGAGGAGGATCTGACCGAGATGCCCTTCGAGGAGATCCGCGCATCCATCGCCCGCGCCGAGAGCGCCCTGCAAGCTCTGGTTGCTACCTACCGCACCGGCCACGCCATCGCGGAGGGGGTTCCCACCGTCATCTGCGGCCGCCCCAACGTGGGCAAGAGCGCCTTTTACAACCGTCTGGTTGGCCGTGAGGCCACCATCGTCACCTCTATCGCGGGGACGACCCGCGACGTTCTGACCGATACCGTCTCGCTGGGGCGGGTGACCCTCCGCCTGTCGGATACGGCGGGACTGCGGGAGTCGGATGACCCCGTGGAGATGATCGGCGTGGAGCGGGCAAGACGCGCCATGGAGGAGGCCGAGCTGGCGCTGGTGCTGTCGGAGACGAATCTACCCGACCCCGAGGCCGACGAGCTTGCGGAGACGCTGAACCGTCAGGGAAAGGCGGTTATCCGCATCTATACCAAGCAGGATCTTTCAGAAGCCTCCAAAATGCCTCGAGAAGCCGCGGAAGGCATCCCCTCGGTGTATCTGTCCTCTGTGACGGGAGCGGGCTTTGAGAGCCTTCGCGAGGCTGTGGAGCGGGTGTTCATTGACCGTGAGCTTCGCATGGGCGAGGAGGCTGTAGTGTTCAGCGCCCGTCAGGCCGCGGCTCTCCGCGAGACGATCTCCTGTCTCCGTACCGCTGTCTTGAATCTGGACGCCGGGCTCCCCTACGATATCTGCGCCGACGACATCCGCGCCGCCATGGGCGAGCTGGGCGCGCTGTGCGGCCGGGAGCTGAGCGAGGACGTGCTCACCGAGATCTTCTCCCGCTTCTGCGTGGGAAAATAATATCATCTGATACGAAATTACAAGTAAAACCGAAAACGGGAGAGCGCGCCTTCGGCGGCCAAAACCCTTTTTGAAAACCTCCTCGCAAGCTCGGGGCAACTTCGCCTGCGGCGAAATTTGCGAAGGGTTTTGGAATCCCAAAAGCTTTCAAAACTGACTGCTTTGTATTTCGACTTGCACCGCGGATCCTGCCCACCGGGATAGTGGGAGAACGAGGTGTGAAGTCGTATGCAAGTTTATTCGTATGAACAGGGAACCGGGAGCGGACATCCCCTCTCCCGATTCCCTTATATGGCCAAAGTAAATTAGTTAGACAAACAAACAAATCATCAAACTATGGGACTCCCCGAAACGGGAGCGGGCAGGGAAGAAATCCCGCCCGAGAAAGGACGAATTATGGCAACCGAAACCGCTAAGACCGCTGTAACCGCCAAGAAGCATAAGCCCATTAACCGTTCCCGTATGGATCGCATTGCTCCCCGCGCCTGCGACGTGGTGGATCTGATCGAGCAGATCGGCGACCACGGCGATAAGATCGTATACCGCTACTACGTCGGCAGAGAGATCAAGACCATCACCTACGCCGCATTCCAGGAAATGATCCACGAATGCGCCGCCGGCTTCGACGCCATGGGGCTCAAGGGAAAGCGTGTCGCCGTGATCGGCGATACCTCCCCCCAGTGGATCTGTACCTACCTGTCGGCGCTGGCCGCAGGATGCGTCATTGTCCCCATGGATAAGGAGCTGGAGGTTTCCGAGATCTGCAAGTTCCTGGATATCGTGGAGGCCAAGGCCATCATCTATTCCAAGTCCTTCAACGAGAAGTTCGTCAAGGCCATCTCCGAGAATCAGACGGGCGTGGAGTATTTTATTCCCGTCACTCCCGCCTACGACAACACCTTCGACGCCAAGGTGACCTCCTTCGACCAAGTGCTGGAGCTGGGACACAGCCGCCTGGAGCGTGAGGGCTACAAGTATCCCCCTGTGGAGAACCGCGAGGCCATGGCTGAGATGCTGTTCACCTCGGGTACAACGGGCACCAGCAAGTGCGTCATGCTCTCCCAGAAGAACATCTTCGCCGCCGCCAACGCTGCCTGCGAGACGGTGTGCTTCTCCAAGGAGGACGTGGTGATGTCGGTTCTGCCCGTCCATCATACCTACGAGCTTATGTGCATCCTGGCCGAGCTTCTGTTCGGCATCGAGATCTGCATCAATGACTCCCTCCGCCACGTGCTGAAGAATATGCAGGTGTTCAAGCCCACGGGCATGGTGCTGGTGCCCCTGTTCCTTAACACCATGTACAAGAAGATCTGGTCGGAGGCTGAGCGCACGAAGAAGGATATGATCCTGAAGGGCGCGCTCGCTACCTCCAAGACCCTCCTGTCCATGGGCATCGACGCCCGCCGCAAGCTCTTCAAGACCGTGCTGGATTCCTTCGGCGGCCGTTTGGATCACATCATCTGCGGCGGCGCCAAGCTCAATCCCGACCTGATTGCCGCCTTTGAGGACTTCGGCATCAGCGTATTCGAGGGCTTCGGCATCACCGAGTGCTCGCCTCTGACCAACGTGACCCCCTACTTCAAGCGGAAGTACGGCTCCATCGGCCCCAGCGTTCCCTGTTGCCGTTGCCGCATCGCCGACGCGCAGCCCGGCGAGCACGGCTACATGGAGGGTGAGCTGCAGATCAAGGGCGACAACGTCATGCTGGGCTACTATAACAATCCCGAGGCCAATGAGGCCGCCTTCACCGAGGACGGCTGGTTCCGTACCGGCGACGTGGCCTACAAGGATGAGGACGGCTACGTGTTCATCACCGGCCGTATGAAGTCCGTCATCGTGCTGGAGAACGGTAAGAACGTATTCCCCGAGGAGATCGAGGAGTATCTGGACGAGATCGAGACCATTGCGGAGTGCGTGGTCATCGGCCGTAAGGCGGAGGACAGCGACGAGATCATTCTGACCGTCGTGGCTTACCCCAATCTGGAGAAGCTCCCCGCAGGCGCCACCGATGAGCTCATCCATGAGACCATCTACAAGCAGATCATGCAGATCAACCGCCGCCTCCCCAGTTTCAAGCAGATCAAGAATCTGGAGCTCCGTGACACCGAGTTCGAGAAGACCACCTCCAAGAAGATCAAGCGCCATCTGGTGAAGTAAAAAAGTCATATGATTCTTATTCGCGGGGGGAAACTTCTTGAAAGAAGTTTCCCCCCGCGCCCCCCTTCAAGAACTTTCAAATAATACCAATCCTTGATAAAAACATTGAATAGGAGAACGTGCCTTCGGCGACTTAAGACCCCTTTAAAAAGGGTTCTTAAGAATCTCCTAAACTTTCATAAACAGACTACTTTGTGTTTTGACGTGCTGTTTGACAGTGCGATTTTGGCTTGCACCGTGGGTCCCTACCCACTGGGTTATTTAGAAAAGAACGGATCCGCTTTCAAGCTTTTGATTGAGAATTAGTATAAGTCTCATCCCCTACGGGTTTATAGTGTTTCAAGGTTTTTGTTGACTTTTCAAACACAAAATCGTATGTTTTAAAAGTTTTGGGGGATTCTCAAGGGACTTTTTCAAAAGTCCCTTGAGCCGCCGGAGGCACGTTCTCATATTATCAAGTTATCAAGTCAAGAAAGAGAGGCAGAGCGCGTATGAGTGAACCCATCGGTCTGTACCTGCATATCCCATTCTGCCGGAGTAAATGTCCCTACTGCGATTTTTGCTCCTACCCTCGCCCGACCGCCGAGGGGATGGAGGCTTATACCCATGAGCTTGCCCGCCGGATACGCCAAGCGCCGCAAGCCTACGAGGCGCTTTTCCACAGCCCGGCCGGGACGACATACGGAAATACCGAAAAGCCGACCGTAGACACCGTCTATTTCGGCGGCGGTACGCCCACCCTGCTCCCTACCCACTGCGTGACCGAGCTGTTCGAGGCCATCCGCGCGTCCTTTGACGTGCTCCCCGACGCCGAGATCACGGTGGAGAGCAACCCTGCCGCCGCGGGGGGAGAGATCCTGTCGGTGTGGCAGGCCTGCGGCGTCAACCGATTGAGTCTGGGCGCGCAATCCGCCCAACCCGAGGAGCTCAAGGCGTTGGGACGTCTCCACCGCTGGGAGGACGTGACCCGCACCGTGGAGGAGGCGCGCGAGGCGGGCATCACGAATATCAATCTGGACTTCATGCTGGGCATCCCCTACCAGACGACCGAGAGTTTGTCGGATACCCTGAACCGCGCGCTGGCGCTGGAGCCCACCCACCTGTCGGCTTACACCCTGATGTTGGAGGAGGGAACGCCCTTCCACCGCCGCGGCCGCGCGGGCTTGGGGCTCCCCATCGACGAGGATGCCGCCGATGAGCAGGCGGTCGCTCTCTGGGAGCAGGCCTCGGCCACCCTCCGCGAAGCCGGCTACGAGCACTACGAGATCTCCAATTACGCCCGCGCGGGGTATCGCTCCCGCCACAACCTCCACAC
>JAZQXS010000289.1:0-7264 GCA_045633025.1 Eubacteriales bacterium
CGGGCGGCGCTCACCAATATCAGCCCCAATCACCTCAACTGGCACGTCGATATGGATGAATATATCTTGGCCAAATCCCGTCTGACGGGCGCTCAGAGCTGCTCCTTGGCCGTGCTGAATGCCCGGAATCCTCACACCTGCGCGCTGGGTGCCGGAAGAGTTGCACCCGTGGTCTGGTTCACGGGAGAGCGGGAGCTCCCGGCCGGCTATCTGCCTATCGGATTTGACGCGGCGCGGGGGGATATGGCCGTCTACGAGCGGGAGGGAAGCATCCGACTTGCAGAAGCTATCGGGGACGGCGTGCGGGAGCTCCCTGTGCTGGACGTCTCTCGCATCCGTCTCCCCGGACGGCATAACGTGGAGAACTATATGACCGCCATCGCCTTGACCTGCGCCGCTCGGGATGGTGACGCGCCGTTCGCGGAGCCTGCGGACGTGGCGGCGGTGGCGGATACCTTCACGGGTGTTCCTCACCGTCTGGAGCTGGTACGGGAGAAGGATGGCGTGCGGTACTACAACGGCTCCATTGACTCCTCCCCCAGCCGATCCGTAGCCGCGCTGAACGCCATGCGGGAGTTGAATGCTCGCGATGGCCGCCGCGATCCCATTGTCATTTGCGGCGGGCAGGATAAGCACGTTCCCTTTGACCCCTTCGCGGAGGCGCTTTGCCGTATGGCCTCCCGCGTGGTTCTGACGGGCGAGGCGCGGGATCAGATTTGGAACGCCCTGCTGGCGTGTCCGGCCTTTGACCCCGAAAAGCTGCCGGTTACGATCATCCCCGACTACCGCGAGGCGATGCGCGCCGCTTGCGCCATGGCTTCGGACGGAGATACGGTGCTACTGTCGCCCGCTTGCACCAGCTTTGACGCCTTCAAGAACTTTGAAGAGCGGGGCGAGGTGTTCCGCCGTATCGTTATGGAATCAGACGCGCTCTGAAAATGAAAGGAGAACTATCATGGATATTCGATTCCCTACATTCACCTCCTCGGACAATGAGTTAAATATTACCTATACCTATCGCAGTGAGCTCTACGCTCGCCACGTCAAAGAGACCCCTGCGGGTCATGTCATCTCGGAATTTTTGCCCGACGTCGGCTGGGCGGGCATCTACAACACCATAAGCTGCGCTGCCTCTCACCATTTCCGTGAGGGACGCTGGATGCAGGATGTGACACCTCTGCATGAGTACGCCGAGTTCTGGTGCACGACGGGAAACCCCCGCCTGTACAGCTTCCCCATTTCCAACAGCATTCTGGCGTTAGCTAACGTCACGGGAGACCGCGAGGTCGCGAAGCGCCTCTACCCCGAGCTGTCCCGCATTTATCGTGAATGGGACGATCACAAGACGGCCGACGGTATGTACCGTCAGATCGACGGCTACGACGGCGGCGAGTATTCCATTTCGGGACACGGCGTGCGTCCTACCATCAATTCCTATATGACGGCAGATGCCCGCGCCCTCAGCGAGATCGCGGAGGATGTGGGAGACGCAGATGGCGCCGCCCGTTTCCGCGAGGAGGCCGATACGCTGACCCGCCGTATCAATGAGGAGCTGTGGAACCCCGCGCTGGGGATGTACAGCGTGATCTCCGACGACGGCGAGATGCAGAACGTGCGGGAGCTTCTGGACTATATCCCCTGGATGTATGGCATTGCCCCCGAGGAACGGGGCGAATGCTTCCGCTACTTGCTCGATCCCTCCTGCTTCTTGGCACCCTGCGGTCTGCGTACGGCAGATGCCTCCCATCCCGAGTACATGAAGCCTTTCGATCACGAGTGTCTGTGGAACGGCCCTGTGTGGCCCTTTGCCACCGCGCAGACCTTGACGTCCGTGATCGAATACCTGCATACCGCCAAAGCGCCCGCCATCTCCCCCGCAGATTTTATGACCCTGCTTTTGCAGTACGCCTACTCCCACCGAGAAGAGGACGGCTCCCCCTATCTGGACGAGAATATGCACCCCGATACGGGCATTTGGCTGGCGCGTTCCATCCTGCGGGAATGGGGACGTGATGACAGCGAACGAGGCCGCCACTACAATCATTCTACCTTTATTGATCTTGTCATCACCGGTATCTGCGGTCTGATCCCCGCCAAGGGAAATGAACTGGTGATTCATCCCTTGGGTACGTCCCTGGATTGGTTTACGCTGAAGGACGTGCGCTACCACGGCCACAGTCTGACGGTGGAGTGGCGCCGGGAGGAGGGACTTACCGTTTCGGTAGACGGGGTCACGCGGGCGAAAGCAAGCCCCGCCGGTCACGTGGCCGTCACGGTCATTCTGTAAGCGCCCGAAAAAAATTCATGAGAGGAATCGAAAAAACAGATGACACTGAAAGAATTGATTATCTCCCTCTGCGGCATCATGTCGGTCAGCGGCAACGAGCGGCGGGGCGGAGACGAGCTTAAGAGTCTGGTGGGCGGCGTGTTCGATGAATACCGTACCGACGCCTTGGGCAACCACCTGTTCATCAAGCGGTGCGGACATCCCCGCGCGCCGAAAATTTTGGTCGATACCCATTTTGACGAGATCGGCATGATGGTCACGGGGATCAAGGAGGGCGGATTTTTGACGGTGACGAGCATCGGCGGCGTGGATACCCGTATCCTGCCCGCCAGCGAGGTGATCGTGTACGGCAAGGAGCCTGTCTACGGCGTGTTCGCGGCCAAAGCGCCCCACCTGTCTACCGCCGCCGACATGGAAAAGCTCACTCCCCTGTCCGAAATGCTCATCGATACCGGCTACGCCAAGGAGGAGCTGGAGGAGCTTTGCCCCATCGGTACTCCCGTGGGCTTCAAGCCCATCTACCGCGAGCTGCAAAACGAATGCCTGGCGGGCAAGGCCTTTGACGATAAGGCCTGCGGCGCTTGCGCTATTTTCGGTATCGATGCGGTACAGAAGAAGGATCTGGCGGGCGATGTGTACTTCCTGTTCTCCTCCTTTGAGGAGACGGGACTAACGGGCGCGCGGGTGGCCGGCTTCGGTATCCGCCCCGATTACGCGCTGGTGCTGGACGTGACCCACGCCTCGGTGCCCGAGACCAAGGAATTCGCCCTGCCCGAGCTGGGCTCCGGCGTGGCGGTGACCGCATCCCCCATAACCAACCGTCGGCTGACCCGTATGGTCACCGAGCTCTGCCACGCAAGCAATATCCCTTACACCACGGAGGTCAGTACCGGCAGCACCGGCACCAACGCCAACGTGCTGGGTATCTCGGGCTACGGCATTCCCACCGCCTTGTGCAGCCTGCCTCTGAAGTCCATGCACACCTCGGCTGAGGTGCTCAGCATGGAGGATGCCCACGCCCTCAAGCGGGTGGTCTCCGCCTTTATCAAATCCAAGGAGATCGGGGAGGTATTCGGAAAATGAAATTTGCAGGAATCGATCTGATCCGCGAGCTGTCGCTGGCCTTTGGGCCTTCGGGCTGTGAGGACGCTGTACGAGAGCTCATCATCGAACAGATACAGGGGGATTGCGACGCGTATACCGTGGATAGGGCGGGCAATCTGATCGCCATTATCCGCGGCCGCGGCATGGATTATAACCCCGACGCGCCCCGGTGCATCATGCTCTCCGCTCACATGGACGAGGTGGGCTTTATGGTCACCGATATCACCGAGGAGGGCTACCTCAAGTTCGGTACCGTGGGAGGGATTGACCCTCGCGTGCTCTGCGGCCGCCACGTCCAAATCGGGGACGATAAACGCCGCGTTCACGGTGTGATCGCCTCCAAGGCCATTCATCTGCAGACCGCCGAGGAGCGCACCAAGGCGACCCCCGTTAAGAAAATGTATATGGATATCGGTGCCAAGGATCGCGAGGACGCCAAAAAGTACGTTTCTGTGGGCGACTACGCCACCTTTGATTCCGACTTCGTGACCTTTGGTAAGGACGGAGGGGTGATGAAGGGGAAGGCGTTGGACGACCGCGCCGGTTGCGCCATGCTCATTGAAATCATGCGCGATCTTCACCGTGAGCCCTGCGATATGCCCTTTGACGTTTGCTTTGCCTTCACCTGTTGCGAGGAGGTGGGCATTTCGGGCGCTTGCGTAGCCGCATTCGGTCTCGCACCCGACACCGCCATCATTCTGGAGGCCACCGCGGTCAACGATCTGCCGGGCGCAGGCCGCACCGCCGTTTCCAAGCAGGGCGAGGGCGGTACGCTTACGTTGGCTGACCGCGGCACCATTTACGATATGGGCTTCATTGATTTTGCACGCCGAACCGCGGAGCGCTGTGAGCTGAAATGCCAGATCAAGCAGGACATGACCGGCTCGACCGACGCCGCCCACATCCAGCGGAGCCTGACCGGCGTTCGCGTTCTGGGGCTCTCCCTGCCTACCCGCTATATCCACAGCGCATCCAACGTCGCTCGCTTCGAGGACTTTGAGGCGACACATAAGTTGGTGACCGCCATGCTGCGTGAGTGGAAGCTGGATTGAAAGATTGAAATATCGGAGGAATATAGATTATGCTGAATTTGATGAAAACGCTCACCGCTGTCCGCAGCATCTCCGGCCGTGAGAAGCCCGTTTCGGACAAGCTTTTGACTCTTATCGCGCCCTTGACCGACAAGTGCTGGAACGATGCTATGGGCAACCTGATAGCCGTCAAGCGCGGAACGGCTCCCGAGGGGGAGCGCGGCAAGATCATGCTCTGCGCCCACATGGATGAGATCGGCTTCCTCGTGACCTACATCGAGGACAGCGGCTTCATCCGCGTCAACGCCATCGGCGGTATCAACTGGGTGGCGGCGGCCTTTTCCACCGTGGTTTTTGGCAATGGTCTCAAGGGTATTCTGGTTCCCGAGACCGGCACGGCTCCCGCTGATCTCAAGCAGGAGAAGTTCTACGTGGATATCGGCGCGAAGGACAAGCGCGAGGCCGAAAGAAAGGTGCAGATCGGTGATTTCTGCGCGCTGGAGGGCGGCATCACCCGCCTGTGCGGCCGCCGCATCGCGGGCCGTCCTCTGGATGACCGCATCGGTTGCGCCGTGCTGGTCAAGATCGCTGAGAAGCTGAAGGAGGAGCCCCTGGCCGATGATTTGTATTTCGTTTTCTCGGTGCAGGAGGAGGTTGGCTTGCGCGGCTCCAAGACCGCGGCCTTCGGTATCAACCCCGATATCGGCATCGCCTATGACGTGACGGGGACGGGCGACAGCGCAGGCGCCAAGCCCATGGCCTGCTCGGTGGGCGGCGGCGCGGCCATCAAGCTCAAGGATTCTTCGGTCATCTGCGACCATGAGCTGACGCAGGAGTTCGCCGCCGTGGCCAAGGAGTGCGACATCAAGCACCAGTTTGAGATCCTGGCCGCAGGTGGTACCGACACCGCCGCCATGCAGATGAGCGGCTCGGGCGTCCGCGCCGCCGCTCTCTCCATCCCCACCCGCTACATTCACTCGGGCGTAGAGATGCTGGATCTCAACGACGCCGAGGCCTGCGTGGATCTGACGGTGGCTTGGCTGAAGCGGTAAGGGGAGCGGCCTTCGGCGACCGGACTCCAAAGAACTTAAATAACACTTTTATGGGATAAACATGACATGAAAAGAGCATTGAGGGTCCTGCTTTGCTACGTTGCGTCGTTTGCGGGGCTATGGTTGATCGGCTTTGGCTGGCTGATGTCCTCTATGGAGAATGAATCACGCATCGTGTGGCTCTTTTTCGGCTCGGCTCTGCTTCTGTCTTTGGTGTTCACCTTGATTTGGGAATTATACCTGCACAGCAAGGAGCAAGTACGGGAGCTTACCACCCGCATCGACGAGCTGGAGGCAGAGATCAGACGGCTGAAAAAGCCGAACCAATCCGAAGAATCATCGATCGATCCCATCAATTTTTGAAAAGGAGCCTGCTATGGATAAGAATTTCATCCAAAAAATCTTCACCGATACTGCCTACATCCGCACCGGCGGCAGCCCCGAGGAGCTGAAGACCGCCGAGTACATCCGTGATATTTGCCGCGGCTTTGGTACGGATCCCTTCATTGAGGACTTTGACGTGCAGATGGCTACCATGCACACCGACACTCTGACCGTGGACGGTGTTTCCGTCCCCTGCAAGGGCTATCTGAACGCGGGCTCCCACGAGGTGGAGGCTCCCCTCTACTACCTGACGGGGAAGGACAAGTACGCCCTAGAGGGCTGTCGCGGCAAGATCGTGCTGTTTGACGGTTACCTGGGCTACTGGCGCTACCGCGACCTGCTGGAATACGGCGCGGTGGGCTTTATCACCTACGACGGAAGTGTCAACTACGCCGACAACAACATCGACCGCCGCGAGCTCCGCGCCATGGTCTGCGAGGGCGTGGAGAAGATCCCCGGTGTCAACATCAACGCCAAGGATGCCGTCGCCCTCATCAAGTCGGGAGCCAAGACAGCCAAGATCACTCTGTCCCAGGACGAGTACGTGGGCAAATCCCGCAACGTCATTCTGGATCTGCCCGGTGAGGTGGAGGAGACCATCATTTTCACTGCTCACTACGATTCCACGCCCCTTTCGCAGGGCGCTTACGACAATATGTCGGGCTCGGTGGGACTTTTGGCGCTGGCTGAGTACTTTTCTGCCCATCCCCACAAGCGCAATCTGCGCTTCGTATGGTGCGGCAGTGAGGAGCGGGGACTCCTGGGCGCGAAGGCCTACTGCGCCGCCCACGAGGACGCGCTTTCGAGCATCGCCCTGTGCATCAATCTGGACATGATCGGCTGTACCATGGGTCATCTCATCGCCTGCTGCACCACCGAGGACGCGCTGGTCTCCTATATCAGCTACCTCGGCCGCGAGCTGGGCATTCTGATCGACCCCTACCAGGACGTGTATTCCAGCGATTCCACTCCCTTTGCCGACAAGGGCGTCCCCGCGGTGTCTTTCGCCCGCATCTCCCCCCGCGAGGCGGCCACCATCCATAACAGCTACGACACCGCCGACATTATTAAGGTAGAAAATATGGAGACGGACATCACCCTTATCACAGCCTTCGCTGAGCGCATGGCCAACGCCGCCTTCTGCCCCGTGCGCCGTGAGATCCCCGATACCATCAAGGAGAAGCTGGACGAGTATCTGTGCCGTAAGAGAAAAAAGTAAGAATAGGAGGCATATCGTATGACATCCAAGGATAGAATCCTCAACGCCATCCGAGGAAAAGAGTTCGGCCGCGTTCCGTGGTCGCCCTTCCTGGCCTACTTCTGGGAGCACCTTCCTGCCGAGGAACGCGCCATGGGCGAGCGGGAGTATCTGCAACGGGCGGGGGCTGACCCCCTGTTCAGAGGCT
>JAZQXS010000290.1:0-1781 GCA_045633025.1 Eubacteriales bacterium
TCGCACTTGTTGGCGACGATGATCTGGGGGCGGGTAGCCAGCTCGGGGCTGTACTTGGCCAATTCGGAATTGATATTCTTCACGTCCTCGATGGGATCTCTGCCTTCAAAGCAGGAGATATCCACGACGTGGAGCAACAGACGGCAACGGTCGATGTGCCGCAGGAAATCATGACCCAATCCCGCGCCCTCGGCGGCGCCGTCGATGAGTCCGGGAATGTCGGCGGCCACAAAGCCGTCGCCGCCCTTGACCTCCACCACACCCAGATTGGGGGACAGGGTGGTGAAGTGGTAATCGGCGATCTTGGGGCGCGCCGCGCTGATGCGAGCCAGCAGGGAGGATTTACCCACGCTGGGGTAGCCGATCAGTCCTACGTCGGCGATCATTTTGAGCTCCATGAGCACCTCGCGCTCTTCGCCGCGGGTGCCGTTCTTGGCGAACTGGGGAGCCTGACGGGTGGCGGTAGCAAAATGGCGGTTGCCCCAGCCGCCGCGGCCGCCGCGGCAGCAGATAAAGTCTGCGCCGTCGTTTTCGGACATATCGTGGATGACCTTGCCCGTGGCGGCATCCTTGATGACCGTACCCTCGGGCACCGGGAGGATCAGATCCTCGGCATTGGCGCCGTGGAACTTCTCGGGCATACCGTTACCGCCGTTCTGGGCGGTGAAATGATGCTTGTAACGATACGCCAGCAGGGTATTGGTACCTTTATCCACGCGGAACACGATGTTACCGCCGTTGCCGCCGTCACCCCCGCTGGGGCCTCCGTGAGAGATATACTTCTCCCGATGGAAGGCGATGGCGCCGTTTCCGCCGTTGCCGGCCTTAAGATATACTTTTACGTGGTCGAAAAATTGCATGTAATATTCTCCTTAAAGCGATTATTCTGCTTCTCCCTCGTATTCCTCAACGTACTCTTCCTTATTCTTCTTGTCCGCCTTACCCCGCACGTTGATCTCGGGATCGTCACCCCTCTGCTTGATGATCATTTTGATGGGCGTACCCTTGAAGCCGTAGGTCTCCCGCAGGCAGTTCTCGATATAGCGCTGGTAGGAGAAATGGAACAGTTCGGCCATGTTGCAGAACAGCACGAAGGTGGGGGGCGCGATCTGCGTCTGGGTCATATAGTAGATCTTCAAGCGGCGTCCCTTATCCGTGGGAGGCTGGACACGCATCATCGCCTCACCCAGCACGTCATTGAGCGCGCCTGTGGTCACGCGGAGATGGGATTGCTCATATACCGACAAAATGAGATCGTACAGGCCGTCGATACGCTGGCCTGTCTTGGCGGATACGAAGGTAATGGGCGCGTAGGGCATATAGGCCAGCGACTCGCGGATGCGGTCGGTAAAGGCCTTGACGGTGGAATTGTCCTTCTCGATGGAATCCCACTTGTTGACCACGATGATGGTCGCCTTGCCCGCCTCGTGAGCGATCCCCGCGATCTTCTCGTCCTGCTCGGTGATGCCCACCGATGCGTCGATCATGAGCAGGCAAACATCGGCGCGCTCCACCGCCATATGGGCGCGGAGCACCGAGTATTTCTCGATCTGATCCCCGATCTTGGATTGACGGCGAATGCCCGCCGTGTCGATGAAGGTAAACGTACCGCGCTCGTTGACAAGACGGGTATCCACCGCGTCACGGGTGGTGCCCGCAATATCCGATACGATCATGCGGTTCTCACCCAAAAAGCGGTTGATGATGGAGGATTTGCCCGCGTTAGGTTTACCGATGACGGCGATCTTGATGCCGCTCTCCTCCTCCTCGCCCTCCTCCCA
>JAZQXS010000291.1:0-7179 GCA_045633025.1 Eubacteriales bacterium
ACGTATATAAATCAAGCATTTTCGGGCGAACGCAGTTCGCCCCTACGGAGAAAACATGAATAAATCATCATTTCCCCGGAGGGGGCCCCGTAGTGAGTGCCGGCCTATAAACTGCAATTTACCAAACGATCAAAAATCCAAATCCTCGGGATTGAATTTTCTCCGATCCTCATTCACGGGCGCAGTCGTTCCCCTCCCTGCGGCTCTTTCGTCCGCCGTAGGTGTCCATGCGTCCTCGGGGTCGCTGTCCTCATGCTTGAGGGTCACCGCAGAGCCCACTACCTGCTCGAAGGTAGCTTCGGGGTTCTGCATGAGGATGTTGAGGACGGTCATATAGTCGCGGAGCATTTCACGGGGAGTGATCATGCTGTCGGCACCCGCGCGGGAGAGGCAGAGATTCAAAAAGGCCACCTGCTGGTCGCCGGTGATGCGGCAATCCCACTTATAGAACTGGGCGTAGAGCACGGTCACGCGGCGGATGAGAGCCAAAAGCTCGTCGTCCGCCAGACGGCGAAGGCGAATGACGGGGCCTATGAGGTTCTTGAAGCCCTCCAGAGCAAATCGAGAGTCGCAGAGGCGGGAGCGGAGAGCCTCGTAGCTGAAGAGACCGCGGCGGGTGTCCTCCAAAAACTGGGGTGTTCCGCCGAATACGATCCCCAAGCCGGGCGCGCGTCCCTGCAGGGTATCGTTGAACATAGCCAGGATCTTTTCATAATTGTTCTCACGGCTGACGCGGTGGGTAATCTTATAGAGGTTCACGCATTCATCGATAAAGACCACCAAGCCGCGATATCCCATTTTCCGAACCAGCGCCGCCCAGAGTTTGAGAAAGTCGTACCAGTTATCGTCGTCGATAATGACCGACACGGGGAAACCCAGTTCTCCGCGCGCTTCGGTCTTGGTGGAATATTCGCCGCGCAACCAACGCAGGCACGCAGACATACGGAGTCTGGCCTCCTCGCCGTCCTCGCGGTAGGCCTTGTAGTAGGCCGAGATGACGCGGGCAAAGTCGAATCCGCCCACCAAAAATTCCAGCTCCCGCATGGTTTCGCTGACCTTGCGGGTCATGAGATCGTCGAAGCGGGGGCTGTCGGGGAATACCCCTTCGGCCACCAGCTCATCCTGCATGACCCCGATCCAACGGGCAATGAGCTTGGGAAGCGCGCCGCCGTCGGGGGAGGCCTTGGAGGCGAGGTTTTTCATGAGTTCACGGTAGGTAGCCACTCCCGAACCGCCGCTTCCGTAGAGCCGCCTTTCGGGGGAAAGGTCGGCATCGGCGGTGATGAAATCCCGCTCCAGGGCGTAACCGCGGATGAGCTGGATCAAAAAGCTTTTTCCGCTTCCGTAACGGCCGATGAGGAAGCGCATGGAACCGCCGCCCGCATCGATCTGCTCCAGATCCGAAAGCAGCGCGGCGATCTCGTCCTTACGGCCGATTGCAATATAGGGCGCGCCCGCGCGAGGAACCACTCCCGCGGAAACCGAGGAGAGGAGCGATGAAAGAATACGGCGGGGGACGGTGGGGGTTGGGGTAGGTTGCATGGGAAACCTCCAAATAGAAAAAAATGAAGAGCTCGCTGCGTGAGCGTGAAGTTTGCCCCTGCGGGGCAAGCTGAGGGGAATTTTGCTTGGTAAAATCTTCTGATATTAGACGTATTCGATAACCCCGTTTGTAGGGACCGGCGTCCCCGACGGTCCGCCTCTTATAGGTGAGAATACGCTACTGTTTAACGGTATTTCGGACCGTCCAGGAGGCCGGTCCCTACATGATTCTATATCCCTTGGTACATTTCAATAGGGTTAAGGGTTATCGAACACGTCTATTCTATTTACGTGTACGGGGTTTACGCCCGGGCGATCGCCTCGATCTCGGTGCGGTAGTCCTCTATGACGGTGTAAATTCCCGTCCCGTCGTCCTCCAGGATGATGTCACAGACGGGGTTATCCGCGAGGTCGGGGTCGGCGGTGATGGCATTGATCTCATCCGCGATGGCATCGGGCATTTTGCGGGCTTTCTCGGCGGCCTTTTTTTGGGCGGCGCCATCAGCGGCTAAGGCGGCGCGGAGAAAATCGCGGTAGGGCGAAAGCAGATTCGTCAATCCGCCGTCTGTTCCCTCCCCCGTCGGTGCATCGCGCAGAAGCGATGCGGGAGTGGGCTGGATCTGTTCCGAGGTATCGGGGACGGGCGGAACGGTTTTCCTCGGCGCGGGTTCGGGGCGGGCTTCCGCGGTGGCGGCGGTATCGGTATCTCCGAAGGCCTCCACCAATATCCTGGTAGTCTCCCAGGAAGACGCTTCGATGGCGGCGGCATCCGCCAGCGATACGGGCTTGGAGGGCAGGTCGTACAACGCTTCGTATGCCGGGCGCTCGGCTTCCCTTTTCTGAACCGCGGTCGTATGCTTTGGGGGTGTCAAGGGCGCCAGAAATTCGTCCAACGCATCCCGCAACGGAGTCGGAAGGGACATGACCGTCAGTCTGGAGCGGACACCGATCCAACCGCGGATGCGGTTTTCAACGTGCTTCACCATATCTCCGACAAGGAACCGAAGCTCATGTGAGCGCGAGAACGACATATAGGCGATCTCGATACGGCGTTTATTACGGTAGGAACACAGCGCGCCCGTGTAGGCGTCCCGCGTCATCGTGGATTCCAGCATGGTAATGGCCGGCTTACGTCCGCCCTCTCCCAACAGCATCGGGATCACGGCGGCCACGGCAGACGGAATGGTCTTATCAAATAAGTCTCGGTGCTCGCCCGATGCGAATTTCGATTTGCGGTAATCATACTGACAGCAATGCCTCATCAGGATGCGGGCGGTTTCCAGCGCTGTATCGGGCGCGCCGTTTTCGGGGACTCGAACCGCGGCGGAAAGATAAAACTCCTTGAGACGGCTTTCCATGATGATCTCGTCCAAGGCGGGCGAAAGCAGGTCAACAGGCGCCGCAAGGCCGTGAATAAGGCAGTAGTCGCATAGCCACTCGCACATGTAGTGATCCAACTGATGGTAGGAGCGGCGGTACGCCATCCAGACCTTGGCCATCAGATCCCGATGGGCGCGAGCCGTTGTCGGCTCCTCGGCAGGAAGATTGATGAGCTCGAACAGGTAGAGCAGGACGTATGCATAGTCAGTATCCATGTACACCTCCCGGCGAACGCCCTCCCTCCAGTACAGATACCAGGCCGTGGCGCGGCGGCTGAGCTGAACGTACTGGGGGAAATAGGAGAAAAACGTCTCGGGTCTGGCCTCCTTGGGCGGCTTCATGGCGGCGAAGCGTACGGCGTCATCGGCAAACTGGTCGAAGTAGTGGTAACCGGATTGCCAATCGTAGACCTTGACCCGATGGAGAAGCGCGCCTTCGGGAGCATAGTCCAGCAGAGGTACGGACTCTCCCTCGCCGACGGAGGCATGAGGGTCGTTGGAGCAAGAGGATTCCTCTCGTGAGACCGTCAAGGGGACAGAGCTGATGGGGGTACTGTCGGGCGCAGAGGATGCCGGGGCGGTCTGATCTGTCTGCAAGGAGCCGTGGCTTTGGGGCAACTCCAATTCTACCGCCTCGGGAGTGGGACGGGGCAGAGGTTTTGGTCTTCGGCCGGACTTTTGGGGGAGCAATTCCTCCACGTTCCAGAAATCATCCAAATTTCGGTCATGCTTGGGTTCGGACATGGAAAACCCTCCCTTCAAAAATGATTAAGAAATTTGGTCATGTTGGTAATATATTATTGTACCATACATTTTGCGGATTGTCAACTGCATTTCAGAAAATTTGGCCGGATGCGGGCGAGAATTCCGTTCCCTTCGGAACCCTCGCGGCGCTTATGTCTGCCGTACTTCATTCTTCTTTTGCAAGATTCCGACCTCTTCCAAATATTTTGTTTATATTTCTATTTATTGTTTCCATATCAAATCAACACACAGGTTATAGTATCGACAAAAAAGCATGATTTTCGACAGACGAAAATCATGCTTTTGGGGTTCTTTTGGCGTTTTACGGGAGCGGTGGAGGAACTTCCTTCAGAAAGCGCCTTCACCGCAAATGATGAGCTTATCCCAGCTTTGCCAGAGCGGCCTTGGTTGCGGCCATCTTCTCCTGCGCGGCAGACAGCTTGGCGCGTTCCGCTTCAACCACAGCGGCGGGCGCCTTGGCCACGAAGCCCTGGTTATTCAGCTTGCCCTCCAGGCGTTTCACCTCGCCCTCCATCTTGGAAAGCTCGGCGGTGAGGCGCGCCTTCTCCTTCTCAAAGTCGATCAGATCGGCCAAAGGCAGGTAGGCGGTGGCGGAGGGGGTGATGATCTGCACGGCGGTATCGGCAGAGACCACGCTCTCGTCAAACTTCTCGGCTACGGTCATCCCCGAGGCGGAAGCCAAACGGGCGAAGAAGGGAGCCGTGTCGGCGCGGAAGGTGTCCGCATACTTGGTCTCAATGAACAGAGCGGCCTTACGGGAAGGAGCAACATTCATCTCGGAGCGACGGTTGCGGATGGCCTTGATGAGTTCAATGATGCGCTCCATCTCGGCGGCCTCGGCGGGATAGGACAGAGCCTCGTCAAAGGCAGGATAACGGGAGATCATGATGCTCTCGGCATCCCCGTCCAGCGTGGGCAGGGAGGCGAAGATCTCCTCGGTGATGAAGGGCATGTAGGGATGCAGAAGCTTCAGAATGCCGTTGAGAACGTAGGAGATCACGTTCTGGCAGGTGAGATTGCCCTCGGTGTCCTTCTCGGTCAGGCGAGCCTTGGCCAACTCGATGTACCAATCGCAGAAAATATCCCAAGTAAAGTCGTAGATAGCGCCCAGAGCCACGCCCACCTCGAACTTTTCGATGTTGGCATTCACGCGGGCGGCCAGCTCGTTGAAGCCGTTGAGGATCCACTTATCCTCGGGCGCCAGCTTGGAGGCCTCGGGGAGTTTGATCTCATCGATGGTGAGGTTCATGCGGACGAAGCGGGATGCGTTCCACAGCTTGTTCGCAAAGTTACGGGCGGCCTCCATCTTCTCGTCGGAGAAGCGCATATCGTTTCCGGGGGAGTTACCGGTAGCCAGCGCGAAGCGCAATGCGTCTGCGCCATAGGTACCGATGACCTCCAGGGGGTCAATACCGTTGCCCAAAGACTTGGACATCTTACGTCCCTGCGCGTCGCGCACCAGACCGTGGATAAACACGGTGGAGAAGGGCTTTTCTCCCATGTGCTCCAGACCCGAGAAGATCATACGGGAGACCCAGAAGGTGATGATGTCGTAACCGGTAACCAGAACGGACGTGGGGTAATACTTCTTCAGATCCTCGGTAACGTCGGGCCAGCCCAGCGTGGAGAAGGGCCACAGAGCGGAGGAGAACCAGGTGTCCAGCACGTCGCTGTCCTGATGAACCTTACCGCCGCACTTGGGGCAGACGTCGATATCGGTCTTGGACACGGTCATCTCGCCGCAATCGTCGCAGTAAAAGGCGGGAATGCGGTGACCCCACCAAAGCTGACGGGAGATGCACCAGTCAAGGATGTTGTTCATCCAGTTGAAGTAATTCTTGGAGAAACGGTCGGGGATGAAGCGAATGGAGTCGTTCTCCACGGCCTCGATGGCGGGAGCCGCCAGAGGCTTCATCTTGACGAACCACTGATCGGAGGTAAGAGGCTCCACAGTAGTGCCGCAACGGTAGCAAACGCCGACGTTATGGGCATGAGGCTCTACCTTAAGGAGGTAGCCATCGGCCTCCAGATCGGCCACCAGAGCCTTACGGCAGGTGTAGCGATCCATGCCCTCGTACTTGCCCGCATAGGCGTTCATGGTCGCGTCATCGTTCATAACCTTGATCTGCTCCAGATTATGACGCTGACCCACCAGGAAGTCGTTGGGGTCGTGGGCGGGGGTGATCTTTACGCAACCGGTACCGAAGCCGATCTCGACGTAGTCATCGGCGATCACGGGGATCTCGCGGCCTACGGCGGGAAGGATGAGGGTCTTGCCGATGAGGTGCTTCATAGCCTCGTCATCGGGGTTCACGGCCACGGCGGTATCACCGAACATGGTCTCGGGACGGGTGGTAGCGACCACGACGTAGCCGTCCTCACCCTTGATGGGGTACTTGATATGCCAGAAATTACCGGGCTGATCCTGGTATTCGACCTCGGCGTCAGAGAGTGCGGTCAGGCAACGGGGACACCAGTTGATGATACGGTGGCCGCGATAGATCAGCCCCTTATCGTACAGGTTAACGAACACCTCACGGACGGCGCGGGAGCATCCCTCGTCCATGGTAAATCTCTGGCGGGTCCAGTCGCAGGATGCGCCCAGCTTCTTGAGCTGACCGGTGATGCGAGCCTCATAGGAGTCCTTCCAAGCCCAGACGCGCTCGAGGAACTTATCACGCCCCAGGTCGTAGCGAGTCAGACCCTCGTCGACGCGGAGGCGCTCCTCTACCTTGATCTGGGTAGCGATACCGGCATGGTCGGTGCCGGGAACCCACAGGGTGTTGTAGCCCTGCATACGCTTGGTACGAACCAGGATATCCTGCAAGGTCTCGTCCAGAGCGTGACCCATGTGAAGCTGGCCGGTTACGTTGGGAGGAGGGATAACCACCGAGAAAGAAGGGGCGGTGGAATCGGGATCGGGCGTAAAATAGCCCTTATCCACCCAATTCTGATAAATGCGATCCTCAAACTCTGAGGGCGCATACGTCTTGGGAAGTTCGGTATTGGGATTCATGGAAATATTCCTTTCTTATGATGTAGGAGGACGGGGGACGAGGGGCTCTGCCCCTGCTCCCCGGTTAAGGGACTTTTTGAAAAAAGTCCCTTAACAATCCTCAAAAACTTATTGGAAATGATTTAGGGGATCTCTAAATATTCGGCGTGCGGAGAGTGGCGAGAAGATTTTTCGTCAGTCTAAACAAAAAACCGCGCGCAGAGTTTATCCTCTGCGAAGGATTTTTGTGACGAATGACGGAAAAGATTCCGACATTTCTCTGTGCGACGAATTTTTAGAGATTCCCTTTATTCTGTGTTTGGACTTGCTGTTTGACAGAGGGATTTTGGCCCGCACCGTGGGTCCCTGCCCACCGGGGTTTGGGGGGACGGGAGGACAGGGGACGAGGGGCTCTGCCCCTGCTCCCCGGTTAAGGGACTTTTTGAAAAAAGTCCCTTAACAATCCTCAAAAACTTATTGGAAATGATTTAGGGGATC
>JAZQXS010000292.1:0-2901 GCA_045633025.1 Eubacteriales bacterium
GGGCGCACACATAGGTGCGCCCCTACCGGACATAATCAAATGGTTTAAGACTCAAACGACCAATGAATATATTCGGGGTGTCAAGGAGGGCTTGTTTCCTCCGTTTGATCGGCATATTTGGCAGAGAAATTATTATGAGCATGTCATTCGTGACCAAAATGATTTTGATACCAAGCGGAGATACATTTATGAGAATCCGCTAAGGTGGAAATACAAATATCTGATGAAATCCTGAATTCCTATGTTGAGTGCGCACCTGTGTGCGCTCGCACATCCCACCGCGGGGCACTATGTACACGCTCGTACCCCACCGTAGGGGCGCACCTGTGTGTGCGCCGTCCATTCACAAGAATGATTCAAGAATTATTTATTAAGAGAGGTATATATCATGTCCGGACACAGCAAATGGGCAAACATCAAGCACAAGAAAGAAAAGACCGACAAGGCCAAGGCCAAGATCTTTACCAAGATCGGTAAGGAGCTGACCATCGCCGTCAAGGAGGGCGGCCCCGATCCCGCCTCCAACTCCAAGCTCCGCGATCTGATCCAGAAGGCAAAGGCCAACAACGTTCCCAACGATAACATCGAGCGCACCATCAAGAAGGCCGAGGGCTCCAAGGGCGAGAGCTTTGAGGAGATCGTATACGAGGGCTACGGCCCCGCAGGCGTGGCCGTCATCGTGGTCACCTCCACCGACAACCGCAACCGTACCGCGGGCAACGTCCGCTCCTACTTCTCCAAGTACCACGGCAACATGGGTACCTCGGGCTGCGTGAGCTTCATGTTCGAGGATAAGGGTATGATCGTCATCAGCGACGAGGACGGCGACTACGAGGAGGACACCATCATGGAGCAGGCTCTGGAGGCCGGCGCCGAGGACTTCGCCGCCACCGAGGGTATCTATGAGATCACCACCGAGCCCGATGACGTGTATGCCGTGGCCGACGCGCTGAAGGCGCTGGGCTACAACATCACCTCCGCCGAGGTCACCAAGATCCCCTCCACCTACACCGAGCTGACCGCCGAGGACGATATCAAGTTCATGGGGCTGCTGCTGGACGTGCTGGAAGAGGACGACGACGTGCTGGACGTGTATCACAACTGGGAGAACTGCGACAGATAATTTTAATAGAGCGCTTGTGGGGGAATCTTCTTTCAAGAAGTTTCCCCCACACCCCTTTTAAGAGCTTTGATACATGTGCCTGATGCCAATTATCATAGAATCCGCATCCTCGCTTCCCCAACACCCCGGTAGGCAGGAACCCACGGTACAAGTCAAACAGCAAGTCAAAATATAAAGGAGTCTGTTTTGAAAGCTTTTGGCCGCCGGAGGCGCGATCCCCTATTCAATGCTTTCATCAAGGATTCGTATTCCATATCAACTGTGGGTATGGGAAAATTTACATCCAGCCCCTTGACTATCCGCCTGCCTTTATGGTACAATAAATAGAGAATTCCATTTCAAGCATAGAAAAGAAAGGCTAAACTCCATGCCCGCAGATACACCCAAGACATCCAGCAAATATACCCGTCTCCTGACCAATACCGCCGTGTTCACGGTCGGCAAGCTTTTGTCCAAGCTGTTGGTCTTTTTCATGGTTGGCCTGTATACGGCTTGTTTGACCCGCGAGGAATTCAGCACGGCCGAGCTCATTACGGGCATGGCGAACCTGCTTATTCCTCTGGCCTGCGCGGGTATCACCGAAGGCATTTTCCGCTCCGCTGCCGCCAAAACGGGGGATAAGGAGGCCTTTTTCACCAACGGCTTGTTGGTCTACGGCGTGGGCTCGGTGATCTTTCTGGCGCTGGTTCCTCTTCTTAGCTTGGTTCGGTTCTTCGAGGGAAGCATCTGGCTCATCGCGGCCTACGTGGTGGTGGCGAATCTCCATTCGGTGGTTGCCCAGTACCTCTGCGCGGTGGGACGCACCAAGCTGTTCGCGGGGCAGGGAATCCTTAATACGGCGATCGTCATTGGACTGAATATCCTGTTCCTGCCCATTCTGGACTTCGGTGTGACTGGCTACGTGGGCTCCATCATCCTGGCTGATCTGTTGACCACGGTGTTCCTCGTGGTGTTCACCCGGCTGTGGCGGTCGGTCAAGCCGCGGAGCATCTCCCGGAGAACGGTGCTCGAGATGCTGAAATTCTGTCTCCCGCTGGTGCCGACGACATTGTTCTGGTGGATCACGGGGGTATCGGATCGCTATATGGTCGCTTGGATGTGCTCCGACGAGCTCAACGGCCTGTACACCGCCGCCTATAAGATCCCCAATCTGCTTATTTACGCTATCAGCATTTTTGACAGCGCGTGGAAGCTGTCGGTATCATCCGAGGAGGATCCCGAGGCTTGCGCCGCCTTCTATTCCCGCGTCTGGCGGGTCTATACCACGCTGGCCTTTTTGGGGGGCGGCGGGCTGGTTCTCCTGTCCCCTGTCCTGGCCAAGCTCCTGTTTGCCGCTCAGTTTGAAGCCGCGTGGATCTATATTCCCATGCTGACCTTCGCTACGGTCTTTACCGCCCTGTGTACCTTCCTGGGCTCAGTGTATTTTACCAGCAAAAAAACTGTGGGCTCCATGCTCACCGCCCTGGCGGGCGCCGCGCTGAACGTGATCCTCAACCTCCTGCTCATCCCCACCTACGCGGCGATGGGCGCGTCGGTCGCCACCTTTGCCAGCTATTTTGCCGTCTGCATCCTGCGGCTGGTCACCGTCCGCAAGCTCATTCCCTTCAAGCAGGAGTGGGGACGGGGGGCGGTTAATACCCTGCTTTTGGGAGTTCTTACTGTCTTGATAACGGTATCTGAGCGGATCCCCCTCCACATCGGCCTGGTGTGGGGCGGCACCGTGGCTGTCTATGCGGTCATGATTTTATTCAATGCAAAGCCGATCGCAGAACTCCTGC
>JAZQXS010000293.1:0-2351 GCA_045633025.1 Eubacteriales bacterium
GGCCCCCTCCGGGAGGGGGCTCCCGCGGAGCGGGTGGGGGAGAATGCGAGCATAGATTGAGGCACTTTTTACGGAACAAATTTCATATTTCTATTAGAGATCAGTATTAGAACTTCGCCTACTTCACCCAATAATTTCTGCGTTATCAATAGCCCCTTCTATCGCGGATGGTATTCAGCCACTCGCCCTTGTATTTATAATAGCATGGTCCTGCAACCGTCCGCTTCGCGTTCAAGAGCTTAGTGGCCAGTCCCGACAGCGAATACTTCTTCCCTTCGTACTCGACAAATTTATTGTCGATAACCGTACAAGTTATACCCGTAGGTTGGTCGTATTTACTCCAAAATTCAAGTGTTTCCCCCGGCGCGATTCCACACATATCAAAGGTAAACGGTGCGGCGCGCTCCTTTTTTTCCTCTATGACTTCCTCTGCAATTCTTTCGTCCATGAGTTCGTCTTCACTTTGATCCCATTTAACCAGCTTTTCCACGCAACCGTGAATTTCCGCAATGGCTTCAAGGATAGCATATGCTTCCTCTGCCTCCATAGCGTAAAACTCACGGATTCGCTTTTGACCTTTAAAATTATCAATAGAACGCAGATTCGGGTTCAAGCGGTCGATGATTGAATGGATTTTTATGTCTGACAACCGAGAATTGACTTCATAAGTCGCATATACCCGAAATGCAAACGGCGTGCATTCGCTTCTGTTTAACTGTTGTAATCGATTTTCCACGTTGTCGGCATACCCTATTTTGATGTAATCGGGGAAGGAAGGATTCTTCAAAATATAGATATAGCCTTTTTCTGTTTTACTCATAGTAGTCTCCACAATATTACCTTTCTCTGTCCGTCAAGCGGTGCGCCATCAGCCACTCGACGGCGCCATGCTCGTAAAGAGCGGGCTCCCAAGCGTTGTGAGCGATCTCGGGGAGCAGGGTGAGCTTGACCCTGCCGCCGCAGGCGCGGAGGGCGTTCGCCATGGCGATGCTCTCGGTTACCGACACCACGGGGTCGTCCACGCCGTGGAACGCCCATATGGGTACGTCCTTCATGCGTCCGACGTTCCAGGCCATCCCGCCCCCGCAGATGGGGACGGCGGCCGCGATCAGCTCGGGGACGCACATGAGCAGAGCCCAGGTGGCGTAGCCGCCCATGCTGGCGCCCATGAGGTAAACGCGCTCCGAGTCCACGCCCTCCATCGAGGCCGCGAAGCGAATGAAATCCACCAGCTCGGTAAAGCACATGTACCAGTTATCGAACTCGCAGAGGGGAGCGGCGACCATGACGGGCAGATCGTGTTCCTCCGCGTACTGTGCGAGCTGATAGCTGAAGCCAATGTTCGCGGGGTCGTGGCCCCGTCCGCCCGCGCCGTGGACGTAGATGACCAGGGGATACTTTTCAGAAGGATCGAAGCCCTTGGGGAGGGCTAAATTGTACTGAATGGTGTTATGGATGAGGTGTTGCATGGTCGGCCTCCGATTTATTTCCGTGGGGTATTTGCTGGGGGTATGAATTGGCCGTAACGCCGGCAGGGGCGTGCTCGGTCGCGTACTGCTCGACGGTGCCCGCCCGCTATTTGGGGTGAAACAGGCGCACACGCAGGTGCGCCCCTACGTATTTATAAGGTTCTGATACCATTTTACAGTAAAATCTCGCATGGCGATCGCGTTCGCATAGCGAACGCGTGAAATTAACATGCAAGGCTTTTATCGAGAATGGATATGAGATCAACCAGCCCCCCACAGACCCGCCAGATCAGCCCCTCCACCTCCGCCGTCGGCGGGGTCAGGTCGGGCACCATCACCGCCCGCATGCCTGCGGCGTGGACGGCGCGGATGCCGTTGAGGGAGTCCTCCACGCCGACGCAGTGGGCGGGGTCAACCCCCAGGCGGGCGGCGGCTTTGAGGAATATCTCGGGGTGGGGCTTGCCCCGCGTCACCATATCCCCCGTGATAATGGCCTCGGGGGAGAAGAAACGGGTCATGTCGGTGCGCTCCAGGTGCTCCATGGTGGTCGCGTAGGGCGTGGAGGTGGCCAGGCCCACCGCGTAGCCGTGGGTCGTGAGGTAGGTGAGCAGCTCCACGGCGCCCGCCTTGACGGGGATGCCGTCGCGGACGATCTCGTTGAAGTAGTGCTGACGGCGGGCAAGGTAGGTCTCAAAGGGCATATCCGGGTACTTTTTCGCCCAATAGACCGAAGTATCGGGGAGGTTGACCCCCGTACAATCGCGTACGGTGTTCTCGATGTCGGGGATATTCAGCTCCTCCGCGGCCAGCCGCCAGGCCTTGAGAAAGACCTTTTCGGTGTCGTGGAGGGTGCCGTCCTTGTCAAAGATGACGGCTTTGATG
>JAZQXS010000294.1:0-4773 GCA_045633025.1 Eubacteriales bacterium
GGGCGGGGGGGGGGGTAGAGGTGCGCTTCGTTGGGTGCGATGAGGGAAGTGGCACCGGCCGCCAGCGCGGTGTGGTAGGCGGCGTCCACGTCGTCGGCGGAGAAGGCGAAATGCATGAATTGAGCGCCGTCCTCAAGACCCGCGGACTTTTCGGAATTGAGCGCAGGCTTGGAGAACAGCTCCAGCAGGTTTCCGTTGCCCATGTCGAGCAGAGCGATGTGCTTGTCACCCTCGCCCCACTCGGTGTATACGGTCATGCCCAGCGCCTTGTAGAAGGCCAGAGATTTTTCGAAGTCATAGGATGCGATGGCGATGTGAGCGTAGCCCAAGCCCCGGATGATGTTGTTTGCCATAGTGAATTTCCTTTCCAAAGAAAAAGTGGTGTAGTGTTGCTTGTATATTTTACCATAAAACCGCGGTGTTGTCAATGCGTATTTGTGAAAAAAGGAATGCCCCTTGTGAGAGGCATTCCGTATATGCATTACTGCTCGTTCTTTTGCAGCTTTTCCAGCAGCTTGGTCACGGTCTTGTCGAATTTCTTGCTGGCGGCCTTGTACTTGGAGGAGAAGTTGTCGGCGGAGCCGGTTGTGGCGGCCGAGAAAATGCCCGAGAGGCCGAAATCACCGAAGTAAGCGGCCATATCGTAGATACGGTGGCTGAAGAGGATATCCAGCATTTCCGCAGAATCCAGATCCTGAATGTTACGGGTCATGAGGGTGACCTCATAGTAGGCGGGTTTGACCAGCTTCTGGGACAGGAGGCAGTAGGTCTCCAGCACCTTGGCGTACAGATCCATGTCCACCTGGGCGGCCGTGGTGGGGATGGAGAGGGTGGTGCCTACGCCGGCGTTGCTGAAGGAGTAGTAGTCCTCCTGCGTTGTGTCAAATTTCGGAACGGGCAGAGCGCCGTACTCGCTCTCCATGGAGGCGTTCATGACGCGGAGGTAGTTGACTACCTCGAAGGCGTACAGGGCGCGATCCCGCATAAAGACATCAACGCCGATGCTGAGATAGGTGGAATTGTTGTCGTGGATAATGGAGCGGGTTATGTCCAGCACGTCGGTCACGCGATCCATCTTGTCGTTGAGAATGAGCTCGGGGACATCCTTGTCCAGGCTGTTGTCCACGTACTTCAGCCCTGCGCCGTAGAACAGCGCGTCTGCGAGGACGGAGGTAGCGGTCAGACCGTAGACGTCCTTATCGTCCCAGATACCGTCGCCGTTGTCGTTCGAGAGGGTGGAGATGATGGAGTTCATGTATTCCATAGTCCACTTTCCGTCGCGGACGGTCTGGTAGGGGTTGGCGACCTGATACTCCTGCTGGAGCTTCTTGTTGAAGGCCACGAAATAGGTGCAGTCGTCGTCAATGGTGTTGAAGGGGCCGTTCATGAAGAACACGCGGCCGTCCAGCGCGAAGTTCAGGGTACCCTGATCCCACCACTCGTGATCGTAGTCGATGTCCAAATCCAGGTAGTTGTAGTGATATCCCTGTACGGCGGAGGTAGCGGTATCCGAGCCGCCGCGGCTGCACAGGAAGAAATCCTTGGTGCCCGTCTGGATACCATTGGTCAGCGTGGTGTTGTAGGCCTCGCCCTCCTCGGGAAGCAGGACGAAATTCAGGTTGCAGTACTCCTCAAACAGGGTATTCCGCTCGAATACGGCGTCGTTAATGACCGTGCCTCCCTCGGGCTTCGCCTCGACCTCCTCACGGTAGCTGTCGTAGACGACGGAGTACAGGATACCGAAATCCTCGCCGCCCCAATCGGCGGTCTTACGGAGCTCGCTGAGCGCGGCTTCCACGGGGTCGGTGATGACTTCAACTGCCTCGGTGGTGGCGCCGGCAGTTCCGGTGGCGTCGCCGGTGTCGGTGTCCACGGCGCAGGATGCGAGGGTGGGCAGGAGCAGAAGTCCCGCAAGCAGCAGGCTGAGCAGACGATGCTTTTTTGTTGCTGTGGTTGCCATAAATGAAAAACCTCCATAATTCCACAATGATAAAATTACATTTCATTGTACCACAGTTTCTCGCGCGAGTCAAGAGAGCAATTCGACGATTTTTGAAATGGGGGAATATCTGTTTTTGACTGCTTTGTGTGCGCGATCAAAAAGCGGAGCCCGGAGGCTCCGCTTAGGAGAATTACGAGTCGCTCTTTTGCAGAGTCTCGAACAGCTTGTTCATCTTTTTGTTGAAGGTCTTGCCGGAGGCTTTGTACGAGGAGGAGAAGTTGTCGGCGGAGCCGGTGACGGCGCTGTCGAAAATATTGGAGAGATTGAGATCGCCAAAGTAGGAGGCCATATCGTAGACACGGCTGGAGAGGATGAGATCCAGCATCTCGGCGGACTCCAGATCCTGTACGTTACGGGTCATGAGGGTGACCTCATAGTAGGCGGGCTTGACCAGCTTCTGAGACAGGACGCAATAGGTCTCCAGCACGCCGGAGAACTTGTCCATGTCCTTTTGCGCGGCCGTGGTGGGGATGGAGAGGGTCGTACCGATGGCGTTGCTGTACGTATAGTAGCGACCCTGGTTCGTATCGAACATGGGAGGCGGGAGAACGCCGTAGCCGTTCTCCATGTTGCTGTTCAGGTTGCCCAGGTAGCTGATGACCTCAATGCCGAACAGAGAGCGATCCTGCATGAAGATCTCCATACCGATACCGAGGTAGGTGGAGTGATTGTCGTGGATGATGGAGCGGGTCAGATCCAGGACGTCCAGGGCGCGCTCCATGTTCTGATCCAGCATCAGCTCGGGCATGTCCAGCTCGGGATCGTTTTTGACGTATCGCAGACCGGCGCCGTAGAAGAAGGTCGTAACGCCGGCGCAGGTCAGACCGTAGGTATCCTTCTCGTCCCAGACACCGTCGCCGTTATCGGTGGAGAGGTTGGAGATGAGCGTGTTCATGTACTCCATTGTCCACTCCAGATCGGTGGTGGTCTTGTACAGATTGGGGATCTGATGCTCCTGCTGGAGCTTCTTGTTGAAGGCGACGAAGTAGGTCACGTCATCGTCAACCATATTGAAGGGACCGTTCATGAAGAACACGCGGCCGTCCAGAGCGAATTCCAGCGTACCCTGATCCCACCATTCCCGGTCGTAGTCGATGTTCAAATCCAAATAGTTGTAGAGATATCCCTGAAGGGCAGAGCTGGCGGTGTCTCCTGCGGAGGTGGAGCACAGGTAGAAGTCCGTCGTGCCGGTCTGCACGCCGTTGATCATCGTGGTACTGAAGTTTTCGCCTGCCACAGGAAGCAGGACGAAGTTCAGATCGCAGTACTCCTCAAAGAGGGTGTTGCGCTCGAATACGGCGTCATTGATGACGGCGTTGCTCCCCTCGCCGGAGTAGCTGGCCTGCGCTTCGACCTCTCTGGCGGAGCCGCCGATGGACGTATTATACAGGATACCGAAATCCTCGCCGCCCCAATCGGCGGTCTCGCGGAGCTCGCTGAGCGCCAGCTCTACGGGGTCGGTGATGATCTCTGCGGATTCGGTGGTGGCACCGGCGGTTTCGGCGGCGTCGGCGGTATCCTCGGCGCAGGATGCGAGGGTGGGCAGGAGCAGAAGTCCTGCCAGAAGCAGGCTGAGCAACCGGGTCTTTTTGGTTTTCATGTTGTATGAACCTCCGTTACGCATAATACACGATAATTATACCATATCCGTTTCGATAAGTCAAGCGAAAACCCACGGGGAATTTGCTGAAAAATCCCCAAACCCCTTGACAGATTTCCCATATTGTTGTACAATATAAATAAGTTCCCGCGGAGTCGAGAACCGAATTTCAATGTCATGGAGATTATGCGTATGTATCGTATTGGTATCGACCTGGGCGGCACCAACATCGCCGCCGGTATCGTCAACGAAAATTTTGAGATCATCTGCAAGGCCAGCATCCCCACGGGCGCTGACCGCCCCGCCAGAGAGATCGCCGCCGACATGGCCGCTATCTGCCACACCGTCTGCCGTGAGGCGGGCATCGACCCCTCCGAGATCGCATCCGTGGGTATTGCCTCCCCCGGTATCGCCAACCACGACGAGGGTGTGATCGAATATTGCTGCAACATCCCCTCTTTTAACAAGTTCAACGTGTGCGAGGCCGTGAAGGAAGGCTTCCCCGCGTCCAACGTGTTCGTGGAGAACGACGCCAACGCCGCCGCATGGGGCGAGGTGGTGGCCGGCTCCGCCAAGGGCACCAAGGATTCCATTATGATCACCCTGGGCACCGGTGTCGGCGGCGGTATCATCATCGACGGTAAGGTGATTTCGGGCTTCAACTACGCCGGCGCAGAGCTGGGTCACATCGTCATCGAGGTGGACGGCGCGCAGTGCGGCTGCGGCCGTAAGGGCTGCTGGGAGGCGTACAGCTCGGCGACCGCGCTGATCCGTATGACCCGCGAGAAGCTGGCCGAGTGCGAGGCGCAGGGACGTAAGACCATCATGACCGAGCTCGTGGAGAAGGCAGGAAAGGTCTCCGGCCGTACCGCCTTTGACGCCAAGCGCGCTGGCGACGAGGCCGGCTCCGAGGTCGTGGCCAAGTACGTCCACTACCTGGCGCAGGGTATCGCCAACATCATCAACATCTTCCAGCCCGAGGTGCTCTCCATCGGCGGCGGTATCTCCAACGAGGGCGACTACCTCCTGGATATGCTGGTTCCGCTGGTTCGCGCAGAGGCCTACGGTCAGGGTATCGTCAAGGGCGCGGATATCCGCATCGCCACCCTCCGCAACGACGCCGGCATCATCGGCGGCGCTGTGCTGGGGTTGAAGTAAGAAACAACCGAAT
>JAZQXS010000295.1:0-6965 GCA_045633025.1 Eubacteriales bacterium
CTGCGCGGGTTCTGGAATGCGGGCACGATGCGGTGGCATTGACGGATCACGGCGTTATGTACGGCGCGATTTCTTTCTACGAGGCGTGTCGTAAGGCGGGAGTCAAGCCCATCATCGGATGCGAGGTGTACGTAGCTCCCACGTCTCGGTTTGATAAAACGGGAATGCAGGGGCGCGAAGGCGTGTATCACCATTTGGTGCTTCTTTGTGAGAATATGGAGGGATACCGCAATCTCATGGCGCTGGTATCTGCAGGCTTTACCGAGGGCTTTTACGGTCGTCCGCGGGTGGACATGGAGCTTCTTCGCAAGCACCATGCTGGTCTGATTGCCCTGTCGGCTTGCCTGTCGGGAGAGATTCCCAAGCGGCTTTTAGCGGGTGACTACGAGGGGGCGAAAAACGCGGCTCTTTCTATGTCCGATCTGTTCGGAGAGGGCAACTACTACATCGAGCTCCAGAATCATAATCTGGCGGAGGAGCGTCAGATCCTTCCTGCGCTTATGCGTTTGGCCAAGGAGTGCGGTCTTCCTCTTGTGGCTACCAACGATTGCCATTACCTTCGCCGCGAGGATGCCTACATGCAGGAGATCCTGACGTGCATTCAAACGGGGAAAACCATTGGCGAGGATGGCCGCGTCGGGTTTGAGACCGACGAGTTCTACTATAAGGACACCGGTGAGATGGAAATGCTGTTCTCCCGATATCCCGGCGCCATCGAGAATACCGTGCGGATCGCCGAGCGATGCAATCTGGAATTTGACTTTACACAGACCTATCTGCCCAAATTCCCCTGCCCGAACGGATTATCCGCCGTAGAATACCTGGTGAAGCTCACCGAGGAGGGCTTTGCTCGCCGCGTAAGGGAAGGACAGATCGTCTTTGACGAAGGGAATCCCGATAAGAACGAGGCCGCCTATCGCGCGCGCATCGCATACGAGTTAGGCGTGATCGGGAGCATGGGCTACGACGATTACTTTCTGATCGTGCAGGATTACGTAGGATTTGCCAAATCCCGCGGGATTCCCGTGGGCCCCGGCCGTGGTTCGGGCGCAGGAAGTCTTGTCGCGTACTGCATCGGCATCACCGAGGTGGACTCCATTGCCTTTGACCTGCTGTTCGAGCGCTTTTTGAATCCCGAGCGCGTCAGTATGCCGGATATCGACGTGGATTTCTGCTACGAGCGCCGCGATGAGGTCATTGCCTACGTGGCCGAGCGCTACGGGCGGGATCACGTGTCGCAGATCATTACCTTTGGTACGCTGGCCGCCCGCGCCGCGATCCGTGACGTGGGAAGAGCCATGGGCATGAGCTACGGTGACGTGGACGTGGTGGCTCGCGCGGTTCCCCACGAGCTGGGGATCACGATTGCGGAAGCGCTCCGTATGCCGGAGCTCAAAGCCCTGTACGAGGGCTCGGAGGAGATCAAAAAGCTGGTGGATACCGCCATTTCGTTG
Source organism: Eubacteriales bacterium (assembly GCA_045633025.1). Taxonomy (GTDB): domain Bacteria; phylum Bacillota; class Clostridia; order Oscillospirales; family CAG-272; genus CAMEON01. The sequence goes on from JAZQXS010000295.1 coordinate 1,455, forward strand.
GAAGGTATGCCCCGTAACGCCTCGGTTCACGCCGCCGGTATCGTCATTACCGACCGCCCGGTCAGCGAGTTTGTTCCGTTGGCTGTCAATAACGGCACGACCGTTACCCAGTACGACATGGATACGGTAGCGAAGCTGGGCGTATTGAAATTTGACTTCCTTGGCCTGCGCTACCTGACCATTATGCACGACGCCGAGGAGCAGGTGAGGGAGGCTGACCCGAGCTTTTGCTTGGATCGCGTACCGCCGGACGATCGGGAAACCTATGAACTGATCAGCCGCGGTCAGACGCTCGGTGTGTTCCAACTGGAGTCGGGCGGAATGCGCCAGATGCTCTGCGGACTGAAGCCCCGGAACATCGGGGATATCGAGGCCGCCATTGCGCTGTACCGTCCCGGCCCCATGGAGGCGATCCCGCGGTATATCGCCTGTCGGGAAAATCCCGAGCTGGTCAAGTATCCGTCCCCGCTCCTGGAGCCCGTCCTGGCCTCTACCTACGGTGTGACGGTGTACCAAGAGCAGGTCATGAGCATTTTCCGTGTCATGGCGGGCTATACCTACGGCCACGCCGACATCGTCCGACGGGCGATGTCCAAGAAAAAAGCCTCTGTATTGGAGGCGGAACGGACGGATTTCGTAGCGGGCGCCATGAAGAACGGCATGACCCACGACGAGGCGGAGAACCTGTTCGACGACATGGGGAGCTTTGCCAATTACGCCTTCAATAAGTCCCACGCCGCCGCCTACGCGCTCATTTCCTACCGTACGGCGTACCTGAAAGCCCATCACCCGGGCGCCTATTTTGCCGCCCTGCTTACCAGCGTGCTGGGCAATCAGCCGAAAATGGCGGAATACACCGCCGAGTGCGCCAAATTCGATATTCGCGTTCTGCCGCCGGATATCAACGAAAGCCAGATGAATTTCCACGCTTCGATCACCGGGCGTGGCGGGCATATCCGTTACGGTCTGTTGGCCTTGAAAAACGTGGGTGAAGCGTTCCTTCGAGCCATTCTGGCCGAACGGCGGAGAAAGCCCTTTGCTTCCTTTGAGGATTTTCTGGAACGGCTGTCGGGAAGCGATATCAATAAGCGCCAGGTAGAAGCGCTCATCAAATCGGGAGCTTTCGATGAATTTCCCACCCACCGCGCCCAGCTTTTGGAGGTCTACGAGTCCATGATCGAGACCCTCGCCGCCAAGAATCGAGCGAATCTGGCCGGGCAGATGGATATGTTTTCCATGGGGGACAGCGCCCTTACGGCATCACCCGCTTTTGATTATCCTGACGTTCGACCGTATACCCTGCGGGAGATGCTGATGCTGGAGAAGGAGGCCTCCGGAATGTTCTTTTCGGGGCAGCTTTTGGACGATTATTCCCGATGCGTGGAGGCGCTTGAGCCTACGCCCATCCGCGCTATTGTGGCGGCGGAGGACGAGGAAGGCGAGGATGTGGCTCTTCTTCCGGATCGAGCCAAGGTGAAGATCGCGGGGATCATCACCGACGTGACGGTCAAAACGACGAAGAAGGACGAGCGGATGGCCTTCTTTACGGTGGAGGACGCGGGCGGCTCCATCGAGTGCCTTGCCTTCCCGAAGATCTATCAAACGAGCGGTCATCTTGTTCGCGCCGATTGCGCGGTGTTCGCGGAAGGGAATCTGTCCGTTCGCGAGGATGAATCTCCGAAGGTTCTGGTGTCCCTGCTGGGAGAGCTGGTGGATAATGCCCACTTTACGGCGGAGAGAAAGCCTGCGGTTGAGGCAAAGCCCACGGCAAACAAAACACCTGCGACGGACATCCCCAAGTCGGCTACCGAGGCGCAGGTGCCCGTCTCGCGGAGCGAGTCGGGCTCTCGCCCGCAGGCGGCGGGGGGCGTATATAACCCTTACGAGGCCATGCCTCCCGGCCGCGGGTATAACCCTTATGAATCCATGCCTGCGGCCGTTCCTCCGCCGAGGCAAGCCGCGGCGGAGCCTGCGCCTCGGCCTGCCCCCGCGGCATGTACGCCCCCTCCGCAAAAGCTCTACCTCCGCGTCCCCGATCTGGTTGAAGAGGCATACCGGAAAGTCCTCAACCTCTGCGAGATCTTCTGCGACGGGACTACCGCTGTCATCTTTTATGACGTCAGCGCAGGGAAGTATTTTGCCGCAAACCTCAAAATCCGTGCCACCCCCTTAGTTCTTGCCCGCATGGAGGCTATTTTGGGGAAGGAGAACGTGGTGGCAAAATAAAGCCATTTTGCTGTAAGGAGACATCACTATGACAGAAAAATTTTTACTTGGCTGCTGCTACTATCCCGAACACTGGGAAAATGTGGATCTGCGGGACGATCTTGCCCGCATGAAGTCCTTGGGCTTTAACGTCATCCGTATGGGTGAGTTCAGTTGGAGCATGTACGAAAAAGAGGAAGGGAAGTACGACTTCTCCTTCCTCGGAGAGGCCGTTCGGGTGGCGGGTGAATTCGGGATCGATGTGATCCTGGGTACGCCAACCGCCGCGCCCCCAAAGTGGCTCGTCGATAAGTATCCCGAGGTGTTGTGTGTCAACGCTGACCGTACCGTAATGGAACACGGAAGCCGCCAGCATCATAACCACACCAGTGAGATCTACCTGCGCTACTGCACCGCCATCACCGAGGCCATGGTCAAATATTTTGCAGACTTTCCGAACGTCATAGGCTGGCAGATCGACAACGAGCTGAACTGTCACCGCAATGAGAGCTATGCCGAGGCCGATGATATCGCCTTCCGCCGTTGGCTGAAGGAAAAGTACGGTACGATCGAACATCTCAACCGCGCGTGGGGCAACCGCTTTTGGTCGCTGGAATTCAATTCCTTCGATCAGATCACCTGCCCCCGCCCCACCCCCACCTGGCGCAACCCCTCCTGGGTGACGGATTTCTACCTGTTCTCGTCGGACGGCGCCATCAGCTTTGCGGCTTTACAGGCCGCGATCCTTCGCGCATATATGCCGCATACCTTCATCACTCACAACGGCTATTTTGAAAAGCTGGATTACAAAAAGCTGACTCGCTCCTGCCTGGATTTTCTGTCCTATGACAGCTATCCCGCGGCCTTTGCGCGAGGAAGAGTGGGCGGCGATCGGGACGTGGCCTACAAGTTAGCCCTGACCCATAGCTGCAGCGAGAAATTCTTGGTTCCCGAGCAGCAGTCGGGACCCGGCGGCCAGCTTTCCTATATGCACCCCACCCCTCGTCCCGGGCAGCTGCGGCTTTGGGTCTACCAGAGCATCGCCTACGGCGCCGTGGGTATCCTGTACTTCCGTTACCGCACCGCCCTGTACGGCGCTGAACAGCTATGGTACGGCATCTACGATCACGATCTGGACGAAAACTACCGCAGCGCGGAGGTGCGTAAGATCAGCGAAGAGCTCGGACGCCTGGGGGATCTATTCTTGAATCAAAGACAGCAGATCGAGGTAGCCATTTATAAGGACTACCGCAACGACTGCGCGGACATAGCAGAGGACTTTGCCGAGAACGATAGCTGGTACATTTTTTCGGATCTCAACCGTCAGAATATCCGCGCAGATTTTGTGGATAGTCAAGATGATTTCAGCAAGTACAAGGTTTTGGTGATCCCCCATGTCACCGTGGCGGATGAGGCTCTGGCCGAGAAGGTCAAGCAGTTTACCGACGGCGGGGGTATCGCCTTGATCTCCGCTCGCAGCGGCTCCAAGGATGCGCACGGAAACTACCTCCCGGTGAAAGCGCCCGGCGTGTTCCGCGATTTGGCGGGGTGCCGTGTGGACTGGTTCACGGCCATGACCCAGTACCAAACCCAAGCGGTGGAGATGGACGGAAAAACGTACGCTGTGGATACCTACTACGAGATGCTGACGCCCGAGGCAGGCGAGGCTGTCGCCACCTACACCGAGGATTTCTGCAAAGATCAACCCGCCGTGGTCAAGAACGGCAACGTCTACTACGTCGGTTGCTACTGCAAACATGCGCCCCAACTGTACACGGATATTATCCGCCGCTACGTGACCGCTCCCTGTGTCATTGACCCCGATGTGGAGTCGGTTGTCCTGGGGGAATACATCCTGCATCTCAATTACGGGAACAGGGCTGTCCCCTTGGCCGGATATGACGTCATCACAGAGCAGGCGTTTGACACCATTCAACCCTACGGAGTGGTTTTGACCGAAAACCGCGCACGCGCATAAAGAAAAAACGCCTAACCCGGAAGCGTGATGTTCTTATCGGAGAATTTGAAATAGAGGTATGGGCTTAGCCCGAAGCATTTGTTATACAAATGCGAAACTGGCGATAAATGCAGATGACGCTCTATAGCCTCCCTCCGATAGGGAGGGGGACCACGAAGTGGTGGAAGGAGCCTGCGTAACTTTGGGTTCAGCATAGCTTCATTGTCACGCGCTCTCCCTCAGTCGCCTTCGGCGCCAGCTCCCTCCCGGAGGGAGCCTGCCTTCGCTCCTTCTTCTGCCTATATAAATAAAATTCCCACAAACCGTAAGCTTCGGTCTGTGGGAATTTTTTTGTTGCTGCGTTTTCTCCGTTAAGAACAGCAGAGAAAAGGGAAGGGCGGTTTTGTTTCAAAAACAGTTAGTCAATAACGGCTGACCCACGATGCTTACGAATGTGTCGGCTCATACCCCAAATTCCCCAGGCAACTCCATCGATCACCCAGGCAAAGGCGGCGTAGATCATGAGAAGCAGATAAACCAGACTCCCCCAGCCGGAAATGGTGAGCGCGGGGATGAGGCAAGCTAAGCTGATGAGGGGGAGCAGAATGGTGGGGATCAGCCGAACGGCCAACCGCCGTACCTTGAAGCAGAGGAGCAATTGGACGGGCAGGATCACAGCAAATGCCGCGATCAAAGCCGGGACGGCATTCACCACCGCGGCCATGCAGGGAATCCCAACGGCGAGGAATAGCAGAGCAAACAGAACGGAAGGCAGAATGCTGACCCAAAAGCGCTTGACCTTGTAGCAGAAAACAATCTGCGTGGCGGCCAAAACCAAAAACAAACCAATGGTGAATGGATATGCTTCTAAGAAAAAATTCAAATAACCGAACATATAAGTGCCTCCTTATATGGGATTTTTGAGGCGCGAGACCTCCGCCTCGGTTTCATTATACCATAGTGTTGCTGAATTGTCAATGGTTTGAAACGTGGTTTGAATATTTTTTTCTGTGGTCTTATGATTGCGTTCTACTGCGTTATACCAATCCTTGATAAAAACATTGAATAGGAGGGCGCGCCTCCGGCTGCTTAAGGGCTTTTTGAAAAAAGCCCTTAAGAATCCCAAAAACTTATTTTTGTTTTGACCTATTGTTTGCCTGTGAGATTCTGGCTTGCACAGTGGGTTCCCACCCACTATGTGATGTAGAAAGCGGAAGAACGGTTTCGCTGTCAAAATTTTGATGGAGGATTCGTATTAAATGCATTCGATAACCCAACCTTGCCCGCCCCAAAATCCCTCGTTTTCCCAAAAATTTCTTTCTTCCCCCATTGACAGAATTGCTTTTATG
>JAZQXS010000296.1:0-7660 GCA_045633025.1 Eubacteriales bacterium
AAGCATCTTTTTTCAAAGAAATTCGAGATTCTTTCGCACTAAGCTTTTGCTTGTACTTTAATCTCCTGTTGTTCAATTGTCAATGATCTGTCCGTGCTTCGCTCGCTCATGCCGCGTTTTGCGCGACTTGCATATTATAGCACATCCTTTTCTTTTTGTCAAGGGGTTTTGCAAAAGTTTTTCAACTTTTTTCGTGCTTTTCGTTTCGCCGTCGCTTGCGGTGTTCCGCTCGTTGACAGCCTGCATATTATAGCACTTCACCCTCCGTTTGTCAAGAGGTTTTTTGAAGATTTTTGCACTTTGGCGTCGCGGGCAATATATCACAATTACACCCCTGTAAAATTGTGCATTTCGCCCATTCTCGCCGTTTTCTTCCATCCGGACAAATGCTCTGAACATCATTTAAGCCCCCCGCCGTCAGCAGGGGGCTTTCCATATGATGCGCGTCTTACTTCTGAACGAAAGTATACGTTCCCGCATCCAGCTCGATGACCAAGCACTTGCCGCAAGAGCAGATCTTGCCGTCAGCAAACCTCTTCTCAGCGCCATTGACAGTGTAGGTTTCGGCATCGGTGAGAATCGGCAGATACAAGGTAGAGGCCACAGGGACGGTGCATTCGTACACAAAGCCGTCGGTGGTATCCCAATTGGAAACGATCAGACCCGACTTGGACTCGAAGGAGGTCTTAGCCCACTTGATCAGCTCCTGACCCTCGGGGATCTCCTCGGGAGTACGGGTATCGGGCTTGGGCTGAAGGACAGGATGCGCAAAGCCGGGAGCCTCCTCGGTGGTTTCGATGCCCGCAATATGGCGGTACATCCACTCCTGCACCGCGCCGTAGGCGTAGTGATTGAAGGAGTTCATACCCACGTCGCCAAAGCCGGTGGCCTTGGTGTAGGAGTTCCATCTCTCCCAAATGGTCGTCGCGCCCTGGTAGATGCTGTAAAACCAAGAGGGATTCTCGGTTTGCAGCAGCAGAGAGTAGGCCAGGTCATTCTCGCCGTTCTCAGCCAGCACCTCGCAGAGAATGCAGGAGCCCACGAAGCCCGTCGAGAGCTTGTAGCCGTTGTCGATGATCTTCTGCTTGAGCGCAGCCACCGTAGCGGCGCGTCTGTCCTCGGCCACCAGGCCGATCTTCAAAAACAGCAGATACGCGCACTGGGTGCGGTGCTCAGGGAGCAGATCGCCGTTTTCATCGCAGTACGTAGCATGGAAGAAATCACGAACCTTCACATACCGGGCATCATAGCCGTCAGCCTCGGCATCCTTACCGATGGCGCGGGACATAGCGGCCATGTACTGACAATCCATCGCATAGTAAGCCACACTGATCAGCGCGGTGCTGGTTCCCTCGTAGGCCAGCCAGTCGCCGTAACAGGGATTGGGTCCCTTGCAGTCCGACTTAGCCAGCCAATCCATGTATTTCACCATGGAGGCATAATGCTCTTCAATGATCGAGGTGTCGGCGTACATCTTCCACATGGTATAAGGAACGATGATACCGGCATCGCCCCACGCGCCGTTACCGAAGCCCACCACGCGAGCCCACGGAATCACGTCGGGGTACATACCCTCGTCATTTTGGGAGTCGCGGGCATCCTGGAGCCACTTGTGGAAGAAGCCATCCACATCGGCGTTGTAAGCGGCGGTGCAGCAGAAGGCCTGGGTGTCGCCCGTCCAGCCCAAACGCTCATCGCGCTGAGGGCAGTCGGTGGGCACCGACAGATAGTTGCCCCGCTGACCCCACAGAACGTTGGAAATGAGCTGATTGACCACAGGATGGGAGGTTTCCATCTTACCCGTCTCGCGGGTAGCCGAGCCCACCACCAGGCAGGCCAGCTCCGAGAACTCCACATCCTCGGTGGCGGTGATCTCCAGGTATCGGAAGCCGAAGAAGGTAAAGGTGGGACAGTAGTACTCCCCGTTCTCGTCGCCCTTCAATATATAATGCGCCTTGGCCTTGGCGGAACGGTAGTTGATGGAATAGATGGAGCCCTCGGGATTATCGTTACCGCGGGACTTGAGACCCGAATCGTTGAGCATCTCGCCCACGCGGATGCGCACCTCGGTGTTCTTGGCGCCCTTAACCGTAAAGGTAGGCCAACCGACCATGTTCTGACCCAGATCGATCACAGCAGCCTCGCCCTTGGCCAGCTTGAAGCAATCCTCCCCGGCGGACTCACGTACAACGTGGATCTTACCGAAGTCCGAGCAGTTGTCCTCGGTTCCGTCGTAAATCACAATGGTCGCAGGCTTACGGGTCAGCTCAGAGCGCACCATGATGGTGGGGCCCACGTGAGGGGTCACGAAAATATCGTGCTCCTCCGTCTCGACCGCCGCCCATTCCACGCAGTTACAGCCCTTAGAGAGCCCCGCGTAGGTGGGGAAATTGGCATCGTAGCGCTCGCCGTCCCAAATATCGGAGGCGCGTACCGCGCCGCCCCAGGCGCCCTGCCAGGTAGCGTCGGTGTAAATGGTCTGATCCCCCGCGCCGTCCAGCAGGTGGATGGCGGCCAGCAGGGCTACGTGATTATCCTCGCCGTAGGTACGCACCGAGATACGGCCGTTCCACCAACCGGGCGCCACGGCGCAGAGCAGTGTGTTCTCCCCTTCAACAAGATAGGGAGCCAGATCGTAGGAGTAGTACAGAACCCGCTCGCGGTAATCGGTCCATCCGGGCTTCATCTCGTCGAACACCTCGGCGCCGTTCTCGTCTAAACGACCCACGCGGCGGCCGTTGCACCACAGGTCGAATACGCCCAGCGAGGTCACGTCAATGCGGGCGGACTTCATTCCCTCCACGGTAAACTGCTTACGAAAGAGCGCAACGCCTCCCACATCATCCACGGGAGCAAACTGATCATGCTCATTCCAGCCGCTCTCCCAGGGATTCTTTTTGGTCACAGTCGTGTCGTTGGGCTTTTGGAACGCGATCCAAGCGCCCAGCCCGCTCGTCATGTAATCCTTGCTCATAGTTGAATATTCCTTTCTCAAACGCGTCGCACTCTCCGCCGCGTATATTTTCGGGAATATTATACCATATTTTTTCATGCAATGCAAGGCTTTTTTGTGAAGAAATCAAACAAGTGAACAAAAAGTTTACCGTCCCCCAAAAAAGTATCTGTACGACCCGATCAAGCCCGCGCCCGAAGACCATCACACCATCCGCTCGTATTCGCAGATCACCCCGTGGATCACCCATCCGCCGGTCATGACCAGCCGGATTTTCAAGCCGTCGCACAAACGCGGCGTAAGCGGGATCCGAAGCAAGCGGTCGGTCATCTTCCCCTGAAAGCGTCCCAGCGTCACCTCACGGCTCCCGTCCGCGTCCGCGCCTTCCCCGCCGCAGGCGTACTCGCCCCTCACCTCCAGGAGCGCGCCCTCCTCAGCCGTAGCGCGAAGGCAAACCTCCACCGGCCGACAGCCATCGGGCAAGAAATCACGGTCGGGCGGCAGAGTCACCGAAGCCTCCACCGCTCCGTCGGTTTCAATCTCGTCGTAAACGCAGGCAGGATCCCGTCCGTCCGAGGAGGTTCTCCAGATGACTCCATCGGTATCCTGAATGCAGACGTATCCGTCCCGCTCCATCATGCAAACCGGCCGCATATCATCCTCGCCGTACCATTCCCCCGTCTCGGGCAGGTAGCAGTACTGATGCCATAGCTCCCCCCTGCGCTTGATGGCCAGATAGTAGGCGCGGCCGTCGGTGCCGCCGAGGCCGCCCCGCGCGCCCTCATCGCCCAGATCCGAGATCCGCTGAGGCTCCTGCCCGCGGTAGCGGTACACACCGCTCTCGGCCAAATAGTACAGATCCCCGCTCACCTCGCAAAGCGTCTCCGCAAGCCGCGCCGAAAGCCCCACCGCAGGATGCTCCTGCAGGGTGAAGCTGTCCGAGCGATTGCCGAGCAGCTTGCAGATACGGTCAGCCTTGAAGAGCACCACGTATCCCTGCCAGGCAACGCAGGCAGTAATATTCCCATCCGAGCCCAGTCGCAGACGGACAGGATCCCGCCCGTCCCGGCTCCCCGCGCTGTAAAAATCCAACGCGCTCCCCGCCGCGCTGATGTAGAGCTCCTTCCCCGCCACACCGTAAACGCGGTCGCCATTGACGCATACCCGCTCCAGATCGGGTACCACCCGACGGAATATGGCGCGGCTCTCATAGGTGGTGGGGAATCCACCCTGCACCTCCGCCACCCGTCCGTTGACGGAAAGGATGCGGTAGTAGCCCTCGGGAGCAGGCAGATTATCGTCGGCGTTCACCACCCGCAAGCAATCCCCGGCGGCGAATCCCAAGGCCGTCCAGCTTCGCCCGGCGGGGAGTGTCACGGTGCTCCCCGTAAAGGTAGAGGCCTCCAGCGTCCCGGTGTCCAGCTCCATGGGCTTCAGAACCGAGCCCCCCCTCTCCAGGTAGAGCTTGTCGGGATAGATGTACAGCCGCTCCCCGAATACGAAAAATCGCTTGTCCGTGTCGCTGACGTTGCCCAGCGTGATCACGGCCTCGCTGTCCATGCGGTAGAGCGACGCGCCGCGGACAAAGTACAGATCCCCGTCAAAAGCCGCCATCCCGTGGGGCGTACCGCTCCCCAAAGCAGGCGTCAGCATTCCGCGGGGCTTGCGGGTAGCCAGCGCAGGCGTACAGCGGGGCGACATATTCTCCATAGCCTCTACCGAACCGCCCCCCGCCACCGACGCCATCCCGCCGAAGCGCTCCCGAACGATCCGCTCCCGTCGGGGCTTGGCAGGGAGCTTGCGGGTCAGATAATCCTCGGCGTACTGCGGTTGCTTATACAGACTCATAGCCATCCCCCTCTCCCGCGGCCTCCAATGCCGCGATGGCGCGCCCAGCTTCCGCCAAAAGCAGCTCCAGCTCCTCCGACAGACGCGCCAGATAGTCCTCCAAAGCAGAGATCCGAGCCTCGGCATTCCCCCCCGCCGTCGGAGTGAATCGACCGCTCGACAGCATCAGCTTCTCCATAGGCCGCCTCCCATCCCGCAAGCGCCCGAAGCCCGGCACCAAACGCGGTTATGGTTCAGAAGATACATCTCTCCGCCCGCCGCCACCAAAGCCCCCGAGCCGGGCGCATCCTCCGCCGGCAGAGTCGCGACATCCTCCTCCGTGTCGCAGAGGTAGAGTCGGCGGTATACCGTCATGCCGCGCCCGTCGCGCAACGCGGTCTTTTCCTGTTGCAGAATCGAATACACGCTTACGCCCCCTTCCGCTTCAGCCATTTTCCATAGCTTTGGAATACCGCGTTGAACAGCGCGGCGCTGTTCTCGTAACGGGCAGTATCCCCGCCCAAAAAATCCAGCATAGCCATCATGTAGAGCAGATACATCTGATCGTAGGGATGCGGCACGCACAGCTTGGTTCCGGCAGGGGTCTTCTCGCTGAATTCACAGCCGCCGTCAGGACTCTCTCCCAACAGCTCCACCCGCACGCGTCCCTCGATCTCCCCCAGCAGGCGAAGCTTGACCGCGCGCTCCACGCCGTTGGGCATTATGGAATCCACCAGATCCATACAAGTTTCAATGGTCATTTTCCTGTCTCCTTTCCTGTCGCCCCGCCGTCCGCCCCGCCGACCGATCCATTTTCCGATCAGAACCTCGCATATACGGGGGAACATACAAAAAATATCCATAAAAGTTCTCGGGATCTTCCCCCCTTCCTGAAGGAAGGGGGGAAGCGGGGCGTCGGGGCATCTCCCCCGCATATATCTATTGAGAAACCGGATCAGCCGTGAGCCTCCTCCGCCTCGCGGAAGCGGTTCTGCTCCGCCTCCAGCATCTCGGCGGTCTGCATATCCTGGATTTCAGACTGATCCAGCACCAGCGCAAACTTGCGCTTGATCTTCACCCACTCACCGCGTCTGATCACGCAGTTGTGGCCGTTCACCGCCACGTATACGTCGTCCTTGTAGCGGTCGTTATCGCGGAACAGCTTCACCGCCACGTATTCCTCCAGATAGGTCTCTGCATTGTACTGATGATTCATATAGATTGATTCCTTTCTTGCGGCTCATCGCCGCCATATTCTTTTTTCCCCGCAGGGATCGGGATCACAGCGCATCAATTCGCGCCGGACTCAAATGTAGAAGCCGTCTCAATGCGGATCATGAACGCCTCCACGAGACGAACAGTGACCTTGCCGGCCTTCCAGCCCACGGTCGCGCGCTGGTTGAGAGGATCCGAGGTACCCGCAGAGCCCAACTGCTTGACAATATGCTGCAAGCCCTCCCCGGCAAGCTGGGTAGTGCCGTAAGCGTTGTCACCCAGGATCAGGGTAGCATACACGTCGCGTCCCTCTGCGCCGGCCTCACCGGGATAGATCACAGTACCCGCATCGCAGGTCACCATCAGAGGCTCGGTCTTGGTGCTGTCTGTGAACAGAGTCAGCGTGTCCGTGGTATTGCCGCCGATGTAACCGCGCTGACCGTTGATGATGACCCAACGACCCACCAGCTTATTGGTAGACATGGAATACACAGTGCCGTCCACCTTGACCGAGTAGGAGTTATCTACGGCCGTACGAACCACCATGTTGCGGTAGCTCATGCCCAGATCCTCGGCGTGGAAAATCTTGGCCTCGGTGGACTCGATGAAGCGCACGCCCTCGATCTTACCGATCTCGCCCTCAAAAATATGAGAGGGATCCGCATACTGGTGAGGATACTTCCAGGAAGGATCGCTCATCAGATCGTAGGCCACGTCGGGGTGGATGATGGCCACGTAGGAGCCGTTGATCTTTTCGGCGTTCTGGGACTTGAGGAATCGCACCGCGCGTCGGATGCAATCCACGGTCAGGTAGTGGTTGCCGGAGCTCTTGCCGCCGGTCAGCAGGTAACGGGCAGATACCGCATTCTCGCCGTACTGCACGTTGGTACCGCCCGCCAGAACCTCACGGGAGATGGTATCCAGGGTACGTCCGGCCTGAGCGCCCAGAAGCTTGGTCGCCATGCACAGATTGTTGTCCACGGCCGAGAGCATGAGCAGATCGGTCAGCTCCACGTAACCGCCGTACTGCGCCACAGGCGCCTCCACCACGCTGACACGCAGATTCTGCCCGTCGGGGGTCACACCCTCGGTGATGGGGGTGGTGCGCTTGGGCAGAGGATCGTACTTGCGGAAGGAGATGGACTTGGCGCCCTTGGGGATGCGTTGCTTCTGGGCGAAGAGATCGTGCGCCAGATAAGGCTCGGCATTGTCCACGAGATAATCGCCGTAGTAGGTCTGCATCTCGGCGGTCAGACCGTCGCCGCAAACGATGGCGCCGACCGCGCCGGTGTCCTCTGCAAAATGCTGCAAATAATCAGTAGAATGATTCATGTTGTTTCCTCCTAAAGTTGCTTTTTTTGTATGGTTTGGATCGATTCGTGTCACATCGCCCGGTCAAGCGCGATCCCCGCCTGCTCCGAACGGCGCTCCCCGTCGCCCCCTCCCCGGAAGCGGAGAGCTCGGCTGTCCGTCTGACAGCCCCTCACAGTTGGATGGTCTCCCCATCTTCCGCCCGCTTGGCCAGCATGGCGCGCTCACGCCGTGTCAATCGGCCTACGGCCGGATGCATCCGGATACCCAAAGCGGCGCGGATCCCGTTTTCCGCGGGACGTCTGCCCCGAGCGCGGATATGCTCCAGAAGCCGCTCCTCGCTCTCCCGTACCG
>JAZQXS010000297.1:0-1795 GCA_045633025.1 Eubacteriales bacterium
CACCGCGGAGGATTTCCCCGTCCGCACTGTTGCTCACGATTTGATTGCCAACTTGGGAGCTGATTGGTTCTTCCATAGCCTCGATTGCCGTCTGATCGACTACCTGACATCTGATCCGGTTGTGATCGAGTACCGCCGTACCGCCCTGCGGGATGTGATGGAATGCCCGCCCCTGCTCCAGATGCTTCGGGATGCCAGCGAGCTGTTGGGGCAGATCGAGGAAAACAGCAAACGGAGGGATAGCGGCAACGACAGCTTTGAGTCCCAATTCTTCACCATCCGAGAACTGGAGGTTTACATCGACCTGGTAAACGGCATGCATCATGCCTTCCAAACCATCGAGGCAGGAGGATTCACCCTGCACTCCGATGGCTTTAAGGCTCTGCGGGAGAGTGTAGAGGGGCAGATGGAAACCGTTGACGAACTGAACAAAGGGCTGTCCCGCATGGTCATGGCGGTCGAAAACATCAAAAGCGTGACGATTGGCTTCAATTTAGACACCAATCTCTTTCCCTTTGAGGCGGGGCTTTTGTCCATCAACGACCGACCCATTCGTTCTGGGGAGCTGATCGACCGCCTACTCAGCCTTGAATTCGAGAAGGATGACCTGACCGCCCTCGCCCCCATGACCGCCGTTTCCAAACGGCTGACGGCAAGGGAGCGGGAGAGCGTGGATATGGTCTTTATGGGCGCCATGCGGAAGGTCTATGGCGGGGCACTTCGTCCATGGACTCCCATGATCCGCAAGTACGTGGCGGCGGGAGCCTGTCCGTGGCTCCATCTCCTGCCCGAAATGCGCTATCTCATCGTCGCCACCGACCTGCTCACGGGACTGACCGACCAAGGGCTACCGCTCTGCTGGGCAACCGTGTGTCCCAAAGAGGAAAAGACCTTTGAGGTCAAAGGAATGTATAATCCTGCTATGGCCATGAAACTCAAGGAGACCAACCCCAATGCCGGGATCGTGTGCAACGACCTAACTTTTGATGCCGATGGCAGTATCTACATCCTCGCAGGCCCCAACAGCGGAGGCAAGAGCATCTTTGCTTGTGGCATCGGCATTTTGCAGATCATGTTCCAGCTCGGTATGCCGATTCCCGCGTCGGATGGAGCCATCAGCCCCGTGGACGGGATATTTACCCACTTTCCAAATGAGGTAGAAGCCTCCACCGCAGACGGACGGCTGGGGAGCGAATGCGCGCTGGTCAAGCGCATTTTTGAAAAGCTCACACCAAACAGTTTGGTGTTGTTGGACGAAACCTTCTCCGGGACAGGCTCCTTTGAGGGTTCATTCTTGGCCGCCGATGTGCTGGCCGCCTTGTCCGCTCGCGGCGTTCATGCCATTTACTGCACCCATTTGCACGAGCTGACCACACATATTCCCGAAATCAATTCCCGCGCCGAAGGTTGTGCCAAGGTTGCCACCCTATCGGCAGGCTCCGAGGGAGACGAGCGTTTCCGTATTCTGCGCCGTGCCCCCGATGGGAGGTCCTACGCGGCGCGGATTGCGGCCAAGTATGGGTTGTCTTATGGGGAGTTGGTGGGGGGTAATGGGAGAGATGGTGTGGAATAGTTGATCTATTATAATATAAGGCCGAGAGTGACAGTTTTGGTTACTCTCGGCCTTCTCACCCGCTAAAATGATATGAAATGGACACAAGCACTCTCCGTATTGTCTGTTTACAATTACCGGAATTTATGCTATACTATAGTCAGTACAACGGAGGGTGAAATTGCTATGGAACTGAAAGACAGACTCAAGGAATTGCGAAGGAAGTGCGCACTGACGCAAGAA
>JAZQXS010000298.1:0-12118 GCA_045633025.1 Eubacteriales bacterium
CTGGAGCCCGGCGTTGACCTCTCCAAGGTCGCCAAGATCACCGTGGGCTTCACGGGCGCCGACCTGGCCAACCTTCTGAACGAGGCCGCCCTGCTCTCCGCCCGCCACGGCAAGAGCCTCATCGGTATGGACGAGATCGAGGCCGCCTACAACAAGATCGTCATGGGTCCCAAGAAAAAGACCTGGGTCATGAGCGACGAGGACAAGAAGCTGACCGCCTACCACGAGGCGGGTCACGCCATCGTCGGCCACCTCTGCGATCAGGATCCCGTTCACCTCATCACCATCGTTCCCACGGGTAAGGGCGCCGGCGGCTACACCAGCTTCCGCCCCGAGTCCGACAGCTACTACGACCGCAAATCCAAGTTCAAGGGCAATCTGGCCATGGGTCTGGGCGGCCGCGCCGCCGAGGAGATCATCTTCGGAGACGTAACCAGCGGCGCATCCTCGGATATCCAGCATGTCACCGACCTGGCCAAGTACATGGTCACCCGTCTGGGTATGTCGGATCGTCTGGGTCTGCGTTCCTTCGGCACAGACCAGGGACAGGTGTTCCTGGGACGTGATTTCTCCACCGGCTCGGATCACTCCGACGCCACCGCCACCGTCATCGACGAGGAGATCCACGCTCTGATCTCCGAGGCCTATGATCGCGCCAAGTCCCTGCTGACCGCCAACATCGGCAAGCTCCACTTCATTGCGGAGTACCTCCTGGAGCACGAGGACATGGACGGCGACCAGTTCAAGGCCGTTATGGACAACGAGAACGTCACCGTAGAGATGATCGAGGCCATCGCCGCCGAGCGGGAAAAGGCCAGCCGCGAGGCCAACGAGGCTCGCAAGGCGGCTGAGGAAGCGCGCAAGGCGAAGGAAGAGGCCGAGAAGACCGAGGCTGAGGCCGCGGATGCGGGCAAGAATCCTTTTGATTACAGCCCCGAGAACAATGACGGGGAGAATCCTTTTGATTATAGTAATGATGATAAGAAGGATTAAATAGTATGTGAAAAGCCGACGAGTTTTTGCTCGTCGGCTTTGATTTTACAGATGTCTGAAACCATTAGGCCTCTGTTGGTGTATCCTCGATTTCCCTTTTGGAGGAAGATATTTTCAGCAGTATACCCTCTTCTGTCGCAATAAATTCAAGTTCATCACCCGCATTTATACCATAGTGTTTTCTGATGTCCTTCGGCAGAACGATTCTTCCGGATCCATCCATACAGCGTTTCATGGCGAATTTCATCCCTTTTCTCCTTTCTTTTTTCATTGGCTATTTGCTTTTATATTGGCTATATGCTAATTATATCACAAAAAAAGGAAGAAATGTGTCGAAAGAAGTCGCCTCCAAAAAAAAGTTAAAAAAAGAAGGTGCGTCGCACCTTCTTGATCATCGAATCGCTTTGATATATGCCTCCAAAACTTCAACAGCGCACGCCCTTTGTTTAGGAGTTAACGTGTTTAATTTCTCGGTAATCTCGTTATTGACATAAGAATTTCCCGCATACACCGAATCACGCAAGAGAGAATCGACAGAAACTTCAAGGGAATTTGCGATTGCAACAAACACCTTCAAGCTCGGCGTTTTGACACCCCGCTCTACTTCTCCGAGATAGTATTGGCCTATGTCGGCTTTTTCTGCCAACTGCTCCTGTGTCATTTTTCTTTTGCGTCTTTCCTCATATATCCTTTTTCCCAATATAACCGTATCGAACATAGATCTCTCCAACCATTCTTTTCAAACGGAATTACCGTTCAAGCTCCAATGCCTCCGATTCAAACATTTCATCATTCAAAAACTCGGTCAGCGACATATGGAAACCTCTCGCCAGCAAAATCACCGTACTCAATGTTACGGTCTTATTCCGTCCATTCATGATGCACTGCATACTTCCGTGCTGAATGCCCGATTCCTGTTCCAACCGATACTGGGTCATGCCCTTTTCCAAGAGCAATTTGGACACGCGATTTGCCACGGCATCATTGACAGTCAAGACCAACTCCCCCTTCAGATTTGATGATTCTTTATACGAATATATTGTATCAAGAATCATCAAAAAATATAAGAAGGTGTACCTTCATGCTGTCTTTTTTTTGATCCCTCAGAAAACTGTCTCCCCCACTTGACAAACGCTCCCCCATCCTGTATAATAATGTCAGAAAAACGCCTCAAACGGACTCGAAAGGAAACCAGCATGACACACAACACGCCGTTAGCCGATGCCCTGCGCCCCAAGACCATGGACGAGATCGTAGGACAGACCCACCTCTTTGGAAAGAACGGTGTCATCCGCCGTATGGTGGAGGCGGGACGCATGACCAACATGATCTTCTTCGGCCCTCCCGGGACGGGTAAGACCACCGCCGCTTCGGTGATCGCCGCGCAGTCGGGGATGGAGTTCCATAAGCTCAACGCCACCACCGCCTCCCTCCAGGACGTCAAGGACATTTTAGCCCAGACCGAGGGCATGTTCGGCGCGAGCGGGATCCTGCTCTACCTGGACGAGATCCAATATTTCAACCGCAAGCAACAGCAATCCCTGCTGGAATACATGGAGGACGGCCGCATCACCCTCATCGCCTCCACCACCGAGAATCCCCATTTTTACGTTTATAACGCCATCATTTCCCGTTCTTCCCTCTTTGAGTTCAAGCCCGTCCCCGCCGCCGAGTGTCTCAAAATGCTCCGCCGCGCGCTGGAGCATCTGAACGCGCAGGGCGGCACCTCCACCCTCCTGTCCGACAAGGTAGGGCTGGCTTTAGCCGAGGGGGCAGGGGGAGACGTGCGCCGCGCCGTGGGGCTTTTGGAGAACGCCTATTTCTCTGCGGGCTTTGAGGAAGGCGCCGAGATCACTGCCGAGCATATCGCCGCCTTTGACACAGGGGTGGGCAATTTCAATGACGATGTGCACTACGATCTGTTGGGCTGTCTGCAAAAGTCCATCCGGGGCTCCGATCCCGATGCGACAGCGTTCTACGTGGCAAAAATGCTCTCTTTGGGAGAGATGTTCCCCCTCATCCGCCGTCTCCAGGTGATCGCCAGCGAGGATATCGGGCTGGCCTACCCTCAGGCCGCCGCCATCGTCCGCGCCTGCTGTGAGTCTGCGCGGGAGCTGGGTATGCCCGAGGCGCAGATCCCCCTCATTCACGCCGCCATGCTACTGGCCACCTCCCCGAAATCCAATTCGGCCTACAACGCGCTCCACGCCGCCATGGCCGATGTGGAGGCGGGCAAGGGCGTTCGTATTCCCGTCCACCTCCAAAGTCCTCTGTTCAAAGGGTACAAGTATCCCCATGACTATCCGAATCACTACGTGGAGCAGCAATACCTCCCCGACGACCTTGTGGGCAAGCGCTACTATGAGCCCGCGCCCAACAAGACCGAGCAGGCCGCCGCGGCGTACTGGCGGGAGATCAAGAAGAAATAAGTTCCAATCTCCGAGGGGGAGCTTCTTGAAAGAAGCCCCCCCTCGGGCACCCCTTCAAGAACTTTTTCAAATATTATTGCCGACTCATACTAATTATTTTTTTAAACCCTGAACAATATCCGGTAGGGGCGCACCTATGTGTGCGCCCGCAACTACCAGGATCATCGGGTGCGCACCTACCTCGAGAACTTTGGGGCACAAGGTTTTATTCGTAAATTAGTATCAATCGAAACCTTGGAAAATCAAAGCGCGGCTATACGCCCCCACAACAAATACTTCGTGGACTTTTGCCCCCGGTGTGCTATAATAGAATCACAGAAGTGCTTTTGAATACTTTTTGGAGGACAAGCATATGTCTATCGGCTCCACCATCAAACGTCTGCGCCGCGAGAAGGATATTACCCAGGAGCAGCTTGCCGAGTATCTCGGAATCACCTCGCGGGCGGTCTCTCAATGGGAGTGCGACCGCACCGCCCCCGATATTTCTCAAATCCCAGCTCTTTGTCATATCTTTGACGTGTCATCCGACACGCTTCTGGGCATTGATATCGAAAAGAACAACCAAGAGATCCAACGGTATCTGGATAAAGCTCGCGACGAATTACACGAAGGAAGATTTGAAAGCAATCTGGAAATCCTCCGTGAGGCCATTCGCAAGTTTCCGAAGTCCTACATCATTATGCAACGATTAGCCGAGGCCATCGTCAACGTTCATTCCCGCAAGGGTATCCAAGACTACGACGAGGTATTCACGCTATGCAAGCGGATCTTGGCGGAGTGTACGGACAGTACGATTCGCTACGAAGCGATCGACACACTCGGAACCGCTTACGGATATGCAGGGAAACAGGAGAAAATGCTCGAGTTGGCCAAAGATATGCCCCCTGTATATTTTTCACGCGAAGATTTTATGAGATACCGCTGGCGCGGCGATGCAGATTTCGCAAAATTTCAAGACTATATGGATTATTTGGTTGGACGCATGATGGAAATGCTTGGAATTGCTCCCGGCCAACGACACGATGATCACGAGTTTATATATTCGCTTGAGGATAAAATTAAATTTTGGAAAATGCAGGTAACGCTGATCGAATTACTGTTCCCTAACGGAGATTACCAATATAAGGCGCAGTTTGGCGTACAGGCTTGCCATATGCTGGCTGTGACCTATCTCAGAAATCGGGAATATGAGGAAGTATGGCCATGGCTCGAAAAAGGCGCGGATTTTGCGATACACATGGATACCTATGATTTTGATGAACCGCACACGTCTCTCATCCTTCGTGACTTCGCGGACGGCGGTTGGATTATGGAAGCTGAAGGCAACAGTTCGCAAGCTATGCTCGAGTGGCTGACCGCCGACGAGGAAACGGCGGTTTTGCGCTCCGATCCCCGCTATGATGCTCTCGTCAACCGTCTGAAGCAGGTTGCCAAAAAGCCGTAATTTCCTATGACCAAAAAAGCCACCGCACACTGCGGTGGCTCATTTTAGTTCGGGATCCTCCGGTCAGGAATCCTCCAGAGCGTCATAGTCGCGGGAGCGGAACAGGAGGGAGATACACCAGATACCGGCCAGAGCGACCACGGTATAGATGATCCGCGCCGCCACGGTAGCGGCCCCGCCGCAGATCCAGGCGACCAGGTCGAACTGAAACAGGCCGACGCTTCCCCAGTTGAGCGCACCGATGATGGAGACGATCAGCGCGAGGCGATCCATAAGCATCATAAACAGAACCTATCCTTTCCGAGGTGGCGCATCCGCACCGCCTCCGTCATTCATTCCGGACGGAAGCGTGGTCAGCGGAGCTGTATGCGCGTCTTTCCGCCATCATTCACCGACGGTTTCGTCCACAGATAGTGTGGCATGAAAGGAATGGATTTATGCGAGCGCGGAGCATTCGGGCGCGGTGGGTAATTGTGGTTTTCGCTGAATTCTCATAGAATTGAATAAACCGGAATATCTATGAAATCTGCCACAAAAAAGGGTGTCGGATATGTCAAAAAATGCGTTTTTTGTCCTGTGGAAAACCTCTATTCAGACTCAGATATCCACAAGTTTTCCCCACTACTTTCCCACAGGGTGTGGATAAGTCTGTGGACTTTTCCGCAAAATTATGGAAAGAACCGCGACTTTCAAGGCTTTTTCGGGGTTTTAGTTGGGTAAAGTCCGTGCTTGACGCTGTTGGTAAGTCCTGTTTGGTGCTATTCTGGTTTTCCACAGGCTGGGGAAAAGTTCATGGTAAAATTTCACAAAAACTATAACGTACAGATCACCCGCTCGATAGCTCCATACCCATCCCCCGCCGAGCGTTTGAGGGCGCGGTCGGCGTTCTGGCAGGCGGTAACGGCGCTTCGCAGCAGCTCCACATCGGTTTTGCGGGCTTGCTTGAGGTACAGGCTGACGCGGTACTCATGCATTTTTAACGCCGAGGCGATCTCCGAGGCAGTTCGACCGCCGTCCGACATCGTGCGGACAGCCATGAGGTCGCAGACCACGCGGGAGACCTCCGACAGCACGTACAGCGGCTCCACGCGGCGGAGCTTAAGATCGGTGAGGATATCCAGCGCATCGGCGCGTCGACGCTCCATGATGGCGTTGGTAAAGGCGAAGGCATCGTACTCCATAGCGGGGACGGCCGCGACGCGGATATCCTCCTCGGCGACGGTATTGCGCCCCTTGGACAGGACGTAGAAGGATACCTTATCGATCTCCCCGGCCAAGGTAAACATATTCCGCCCGCAGAACTCCACGGTGAACTGGCAGATAGCGGGGACGGCCTGTACCCCGTTGTGGAGGTAGTGCTTTTGCACCCAGCCCGCCAGCTTCGCGGGGGTATTGCGTTCAAAATACACGGGGCAGAGATATTCCCCCAGCGCGGTGAGGATATCGGAGGGCTTCTTCGGAAGGCTTCCGCCGTCCAGCGCATCGGCGGCGGCCGAGAAAATGACCAGATTGTAGGGATAATCCCGAATTTCCGCCAGCGCCTCGCAGAGCTTATCCAGCTCGGATGCCCGCATGGCATTGAAATTCATCCCCGTGACCGTGATGACCTTGCGGTTTCCTCCCATGGGGGGCGCGGCCAGGGTATCCAGAAAGGCGGACGCAGTAAAGTCCAATCCATCCATATGAATATCGTTGAAGGCGGCCATGGCGGGATCCGCCTCGGCCACGCTTTGCCGCGCCATGCGGATGGAAGCGGACTTCATGTAGTCCTCTTCCCCGAAAAAGAGATACCCCCCCGTAGCCGATGCTTTCAATTCCTTTCGGAAATCCGCTTCTTTCAGAATGTTGAGAGCCACGGCTTATCTCCTTCCCCGACCGCCGTTTTTCGCGGGCGTCTTGCTTCCCTTTTGGCTATGATTCCCGCCGCTCAGTTTGCCTGCGGTGGATCTGCCCGAGGAAGGCTTACCGACGGCCGCTTTACCGCCGGCGGTCTTGCGCTCTCCGTGGCTCGACGGCTTGCCGTGGGATGGAGCGCCGACTTTCCCCGCGGTGGGTCTGCCCGATGCGGGTCTTGCGCCGGCGGGACGAACCAGACAATCAGGGCCAAAGCCGATGAGATCGGTACGCCCGGCCTTCTGCAAGGCCTCACGTACCAGCTCGGCGTTCTCGGGACGGTTGTACTGGAGCAGGGCGCGCTGGAGCTGTTTTTCGTGGTAATCGGTGACCACGTGGACGGGCTTCATGTCCAGCGGGTTGATACCCGTATAGAACATGACAGTGGAGGCGGTACCGGGGGTGGGGTAGTAGTCCTGCACCTGCTCGGGGGCGTAGTGATCCCGCTTGAGGCAGAGCGCCAGATCGATGGCCTCGTTCAGCGTGGAGCCCGGGTGGCTGGACATCAGGTAGGGCACCAGATATTGCTCCTTGCCGCATGCCTCGGAGAGCTCGAAATACTTTTTGCGGAAGGTCTCGTACACATGGAAATCCGGCTTGCCCATGCAACGGAGGACGGGGGAGGCGCAGTGCTCGGGGGCGACCTTGAGCTGACCCGATACGTGATCCTTCACCAGCTTGCGGAAGAAGGTATCGTCGGGATCGGCCAGCAGGTAGTCGAAGCGGATACCCGAACGGATGAATACCTTCTTCACCTTGGGCAGAGCCTCAATGGCGCGAAGGAGCTCGATATACTCGCTGTGATCCGCGATCAAATTGGGGCAAGGCTTTGGCGCGAGGCACTTGCGGTTGGCGCACACGCCATGCTCCAACTGTTTTTTGCAGGCGGGATACCGGAAATTGGCGGTAGGGCCGCCCACGTCGTGGATGTAGCCCTTGAAGTCGGGCATTTCGGTGATCTGCTTGGCCTCCGCTACCACCGACTCGATGCTGCGGGAGCGGACGGTTCTTCCTTGATGGAAGGCCAGCGCGCAGAAGTTACAGGCTCCGAAGCAACCGCGGTTGTGGGTCACCGAGAAGCGCACCTCCTCGATGCCGGGCACGCCGCCGTCCTTTTCGTAGGTGGGGTGATAGGTTCGGGTGTAGGGGAGGGCGTAAACCGCATCCAGCTCCTCCCGCTCCAGAGGAGGCATGGGGGGATTCTGAACCAGGAGCTTATTGTCATAGACCTCGCAGATAGCCTTGCCGCTAATGGCGTCCTGATTGCGGTACTGAACACCGAACGCCTCGGCATACTTGCGCTTATCGGTCTTAAGCTCGTTGTAATCGAAGGTAGCGGCCACGTCGAAGTGGATAGAATCCCGCTCCTCGGCCTTGCAAAGGTAAACGGTGCCCCGCACGTCGCGGATCTTACGGATGGGCACACCCTTATCCAGCAGCTTGGCGATACGGCGGAGGATATTCTCCCCCATGCCGTAGGTGAGAATATCCGCGCGGCTGTCCACCAGCACCGAGCGGCGCACCTTATCGTCCCAGTAATCGTAGTGGGCGAAGCGGCGCAGGGAGGCTTCCAGACCGCCGATGATGATGGGCACGTCGCCGTAGGCCTCGCGGATGCGGTTGCAGTAGACAATGGTGGCGCGGTCGGGGCGATTTCCCATCTTGCCGCCCGCGGAGTAGTAGTCGTAGGTGCGCTTGCGCTTGGCGGCGGTGTAGTGCGCCACCATGGAGTCAATATTTCCCGCGGTCACAAGGAAGCCCAAACGGGGACGGCCATACTCGCGGAAGGCGTCGGGGGATTTATAGTCGGGCTGGGACAGGATCGCCACGCGGAAGCCCTCGGCCTCCAGCACGCGGGAGATGATGGACACGCCAAAGGAGGGGTGATCCACGTAGGCATCCCCCGTAACGTACACGAAATCGGGGCGATCCCACCCGCGGGCGTCCATGTCGGCGCGGGAGAGGGGCAAGAAATCAGATTGGTTGGGCATAGGGATATGTCCTTTCAAAAGGGATTTTGTTTCTGCCTATATTGTAGCATATTTTGCGAGTTTTTGCAAGAGGGCATGTCGAAAGAAACTCCAATAAGACAGAAAAAGCCTCCTGTTAAAGAAGGCTTTTTCTATTTCATGCATATTAGTGCAGTCTGGTACCCTCGGGCACGCGCTCGTCCACGAAGATGACCTGACAGCCGCAAGCGTTGTTGGTGGCGGCCAGGAGCATACCGTTGGAGGTCACGCCCGTGATACGGGTGGGGGCAAGGTTAGCCAGCACGATGATCTTCTTACCCAACAGCTCGTCCATGGTATAGTCATGCTTGATGGAGGACACAATGACGCGCTCGCCGATACCGTCGTTCAGGGTCAGCTTGTAGCAGGAATGGGACTTGCGGATCTCCTGCACCTTGACAATCTTACAGACGCGGATATCCATCTTGCCGAAATCGTCGATGGAGACCATATCGGTGGAAATGGGCGCAACGGGGTCGGGCTCGCCGTAGACCTTCTCTACGGGGGCGTTTGCGGCGGCCTCGGCGTCGGCTACGGCCTGATCGGCCGCAAGCTCATCCTCGGTCTGACCGTAGGAGAAATCCAGGAGACCCACGTAGCGTGCGGGATCGATGGCGTAAAGGAACAGGTACAGACGGGGGCCGCGCTCCTTGTCGATGAGCAGCTTATAGACCGTCTTGAAGAAGTTACCCTGAAGCCCCTTCAGCTCCTTCTCGGGCTTGTCCTCGCCGAAGACTCGCTTGGGGATGGCGTACAGCTCGGCGTTCAGGGCGTCCAGATCGTAGCCACCTACGGCCAGATAGTCGTGGAGCAGGGCGATCTCCTGCTTTTCCTCGTCGGAGAGGGTATTATAGACCTCGAAGTTACGGGTCTCACGGAGACGGTTGACCTGCTCGGGCGCGCACTGCTCCAGCCAGTACTTGGCGCGATCCAAGCGGCTTGCAAACTGGTCTGCGGTGTAGGGGGTTCCGATCTTCTCGAACACAGTCTCCAGCATGGGGACATTGAAGTCCACGATGGAGCCGAGCTGAACCAGCAGACCCATGGGCACGGTGCTGACCTCGTGACCCTCTACGGTGCAGTTATACATGATAGCGGCATCCCGCTCGTTGCATTTGCCTGCGCGATAATCCTCCAGCATCTTGTCAAACTCGAAATACTGGCGAAGAATGCCGTCGTCGAAGCAGAAGTCGAAGGCCTTGGTGGGCTCGGTCTTGGAGTAGAGCCACAGGATGACCTCGGGCTCATAGAGCTTGAGCATGGTATCGGGGGTGAGGTTCAGACCCGAGGAGGAGGACATCTTACCGGCCAGACCCTTGATGCCGATGAACTCATAGCCCTGGAACAGGGGAGGCTCATAGCCGAAGATCTCCTTGGAGATGACCTTCGCGTTGGAGTAGGAGCCGGTGGGGGCGGCGTGATCCTTTCCGCCGGGCTCGAAGTCTACGCCCTCGTGTCTCCAGCGCATGGGCCAGTCGATCTTCCAGCCCAGCTTGCAATTGAAGTTCTCGGTGAAGTTGATGTGGCCGCGGTAGCCGCAACGGCAGGTGTAGTCGGCCTCGGTGCAGTCCTCGGAGATATTCTCAAGGGTAGTAAAGTCGGTGCCGCACTCGGGGCAGAAGACCGACACGGGGGAATACTTGGCCTTCTCTGCATCGTGCTCGGCGGCGCGCTCCTCCTCGGACTTGGTCATGTCCTTGGTCTTGAAGGAGTCCAGGATCTCAAAGATCTGCTCTCTCTTGCGGAGGGACTCGATGATGGCCTCGGTGTAGGCGCCCGAACGGTACATATTGCCCTGGTGGCGGTAATCCATCTTGATGCCGAACTTCTTCATGGACTCGGTGAACTCAGCCTTGAAATGCTCAGCGTAGTTCTCGTGACAGCCCCAAGGATCGGGGATGTCCACGTAGGGGGTACCGATATACTTATCGTATGCATCGCCGACGGCGGCCTGAACGTTTGCGGGGATCTTGCGGCAACGGTCAAAGTCGTCCCAGGAGAAGAGCAGACGAGCCCGCTTCCCCTGCTTTTCAATGGCCTTGCAGACGAACAGGGACGTGGCAATATCACGGAAATTACCAATGTGAACCGAGCCCGAGGGGCTGATACCGGCGGCGCAAACGTACTCCTCCTTCTCGGGGTTTCTTGCGATGACTCTTTGTGCGATTTCTTCTGACCAATGCATAGTGGTTTCCTTTCGTATATATGAAGTGGTTTTTGGCAAGGATTTGCTAACAGATATTTTAGTATAGCACATTTCTCGGAATTTTGCAAGGGGTTGCGCGAGATTTTTTTGACCGCAGTGCTTGAAATACAAAGGATTTTAATGACGGTGTACGAATCCCTGTCCTAAACCCATTCTGTCCTACATGGGAATCGCCGTTTTTTGTGCACCTATCACAAGACCGCCAAAAACATTTTGGAAACTTCATACATTTTACATCTTGCCAAAAGATGCTTTTTCCGATATAATGAGATTGTAAACAGGATCAGCAAAACGCCGACCAAGTAATATCCGCTCCGTGGCGGACAATCGGCGCGCGTGTGCCGTATTTCTATACGGCGGAAAGGAGTATGCTATGAAATCCATTTACATTAAGCTCACCACCGTTGATGATGTGTACACCCTTGTGAAGTCTCTGCTGGCCTTTGACGGAGAGGTGGATCTGGTGTCCGGTCGCTACACTGTTGACGGTCGTTCCCTGCTGGGTATCTTCAGCCTGGATCTGACCAAGCCCGTTCAGCTCATTTTCCACGATGAGAACAAGGCTCCCGAACTCTTCGAGCTGCTCCGCAATTTCGTTGTGGACGGTCCCGAGGCTTAATCAACAAAGCTATCGATTCAAAAAATAAGGGATGCCCATGCTTTTCAGCATGAGGCATCCCTTTCCGTATTCGGATCAGATGGTTACCTCGGCATGAGCCTCGGCGCTTCTGTAAATGGCATCCAGCATTCTCTGGACGGTGACGGCATCCTCGATGGGGGAGATGGGGGTCTTGCCCTCGTTCAGGCACTCGACGAAGTGACGGATCTCCTCCTCGAACATATCATTGCCCGCAACCTCCACCTTGGTGTCGGCCAGATAGCCTTCCTCATCCTCGCCGTAGACGGTGAGAGGCTCAAAGGTACAGCCTGCCTTGCTACCGAAGAGAACCACGTCGTTGGCCTCCTTACCATTGATAGCCCAAGCGATCTCGGCGGTCATGGTACGGCCGTTCTCAAAGCGGAAGAACACCAGAGCGGAGTCCTCGGTATCGAACACGCCCTTACCCTCGCCGAAGGGACACCAGCGGGTGATACCCTTGGTCTTGAAATCGCCGATGCGGTAGGAGGTCTCGGCGGAGCAAGA
>JAZQXS010000299.1:0-2135 GCA_045633025.1 Eubacteriales bacterium
CACCATCGGCAAGCAGATCCACGACAAATTCGGCATCGACTGCATGGAGGTCACCGACGAGGTCTTTGAGTCCTCTGCCTCCATCGTCTTCGACGAGGCCGAGAACCGTATGCACACCATCAAGGCCGTCATGGCGGCGACCTTGGGATAAGGAATGAGAGAGAACGTGTGTGGGAAACTTCTTGTTGAAGGAAGTTTCCCACATGCCCTTTGTCATTTCATACTAATTTACGAATAAAACCTTGAATAGAGAGCGTGCCTCCTGGCGTCCGACAGGCAAGCCTGTAAGGGACTTTTGAAAACCTCCTCGCGTTGCTCGGTGCAAATTCGCCTTTCGGCGAAGTTTGCGAGTCCCTTAAGAATCCCCAAAACTTTCAATGAGTGTTTATTGTATGTATATACTCGCTGTTTGACAGGCGGATATTGGCATTCACCGTGGGTCCCTACCCACTGGGCTGTTGGGGTAGCTTGAGAACGGATTCGCTTTCAAAATTTTGATTTAAATAAAATCGCAAATTGCAATAGCAAGTTGCAATAGTTTTTAAAATTTGAATTTTCTGTAAACCTTTTGAAGAGTGGGAACTTTTTGCTAAAAAACGTCGTCTATATGGGTGAAGGGAACCGAATCCCTTTCGGAAAGGAGAACGGATCATGAAATCTGTGAAGAAATATACATCCGCCGCGCTGTGCGTCCTTGCTCTGTCCGCTCTGCTGGCTTCCTGCCGGGAGGCGGAGGAGCCCGCCGGCCTCGGTGAGGCTCTGCCGCCCGAAACCGAGACGGCTGTCTCCATTCTGACCGCCCCCGAAAAGGGGCTCTCCCCCGAGGACGCCGCGCTGGCCGACCGCGCCGCCGAGATCCTGTGGGCGGAGTACGATCTGCCCGCGAGGGAGCACTTTGATACGGAGGTTCGAAGGCACGTCTCCAACGGGCGGGCGAGCGTGGAGTTTGAATTGCACATCGGCGGATACCGAACGTGGGAGTCCTATACCGTGTATTTCGAGACCGACGGATCGGTCAGGAAGGTGTCGGACTCTTCCATGGGGGAGTACAGCCGATTCCTTGAGAACGCCACGTCGGAGCGCATGTCTGCCGCCGAGGCGGCGTTGACCGAACGCCTGGCAGAGTATGGCGAGCATTCTGGGTACTATCTCACCGTCGATGACGAAGGCTACCTCTGCCTGTCCGCAGAGGTCATCGTGGAGCTCACCCCGTCCCTGCTTGCAGGGCTGTTCTCCGAGGGCGGGTGCGGCGTTGACCACGAGCACAAGTTTTTCAACGAGCGCATCTGCGGCGCCAATGAGTAAAGGAGATGGATTCTATGAAAAAATGGCATTTGATCGCGGCGGGCTTGCTTTTGATCGCGGCATCCTTGCCGGGCTGCGGCTCTGCTGACGCGGAGCGGGAAACCGCCGCCGTCGAGTGGCAGACCGCCAACGTCATCGGCATCCGTCCCTCCGAGACCCGTGACCCCGATGAGTCCATCGAATTTGCCCCCACGCCGGAGGTGATTCCGGTACCGCCGATCGCGTATCCCGGCGTGGACGTTATGCCGACCGTTATTCCCGAAGGCGCGGTCTCCCATTGGGGAACGGTGGTGGAATATGAGGGTGACAGCGACCGCTCCATCGTAAAAAACGTGTTGGCGGTGGAGGTGACCGATAAGGAGAACCTGGATCAGACGATTATGGGCAAATCCGTCATACTCCTTTATACCGAGCGCGCCTCCGAATTCTGCGCGGGAGACGATATTTTCTTCTGGTACGATCCCACGTCGAAACCGCTGGATGTGGTCGATGGAAACCGTGTGTGGATGGCGTATGACATAACCGATCTTCGTCTGGCGCTTTCCGGCAAGCCCGTCATTTACCTCTACCCCGAGACGCCCACCGAGGTATCTGTGAAGCTGACTTTGGACGGCGAGCTGACCTGCACCTACCCCGCATACGGTGAGGGCTGGAACAACTTCACCGCCTGCCCCGACGGCACCTTGATCGCCCCCGACGGGAAGGAATACTACTGCCTCTACTGGGAAGGGAAGCAGAACACCGAGTGGGATTTCTCCCACGGCTTCTGCGTGAAGGGGGAAGACACCGCCGCGTTTTTGGAGTGGGCGCTGGCCGCCCAAGGCCTGACA
>JAZQXS010000300.1:0-6560 GCA_045633025.1 Eubacteriales bacterium
TGCGCCCGATGTTCCTGGTGGTTGAGGGCGCACACATAGGTGCGCCCTACCACGAGAAATTTTGGGTTTGAGATTTTATTTGTAAATTAGTATTACTCGGCAAATTGCACGCAGGTTGCGAGCAACGCGGAGGTTTCGGCATCCATTTGGATATTCGCCCACTCCTCGGCGGTGCCCGCGTACTCGATCACGAAATTCTCCGAGGGAATGGCCGAAATATGGCCGATCTCGGTAACCGTGACGGGAATGGCGACCCGCTCCAGAGCATCGCAGTTTCGGAAGATATCGTCACAGATCGTCTGCACGCCGTCCAGCAGGATAATCTCCCGCAGCTTGGGACAGCTTTCAAAGCAATAGTTTTCGATATACTCCGCCGGTGTCTCGACCCGCACCAGCTCGGGGCACTCGGACATGGCGGACACACCCATACGGCGCGTGCTCGCAGGCAGGATCACCTCGGTCAAGGCGGTCTTGGTGAAGGCTCCCTCCAAAAAGCCGATCAGATCGTTACCAAAGGTGACGGAGGACAGATAAGAGCATCCGTAAAATGCATCCCCGTATATGGCGGTCGCGGCCGGGAGATCGACGCTCAAAAGCGGTGTGCCTCGGAACGCGCCGAAGCCGATGGCCGTAACACCGGGCATTTCAATGCTCATGAGCGAAATACAGAATGCGAACGCGCCGGAATCCAGCAGTTGAACCGAGGGCGCCAGCACCACGTGGGTCAGATTGTAGCACTCCTGAAAAGCGGAAGTGAAAATGTACTCACAGCCGTCGGGAACCGTCAGGGTGTTGATGAGCTTGTTGGCGGTGAAGGAGCCGCCCTCGATATACTTGACCCCCGCAGGAATGACCACGTCACCGCCGTAGCCGTTGTAGTCGATCAAATGGCCGCCGTAGATGACAAACTCGTCGGTCAGCGCCTCAAACCAAGGTGTTCTCCAAAGCGCAAAGCTACCCACCGCGTGCTCAGGCTTCAGATTGATCTCGGACAACGCGGTGCAATCTCCAAATCCTCTGCCTTTGATCTCGATAAAACCGCTTCCCAGCGTGACCTTGCGGAGGGCGGTGCACTCATTGAAAGCGTACATTTGAATCACCTCCACGGTATCGGGCAGGATAACCTCGGTGATCTCGGTGTTCCCTTGGAATGCGTATTCTCCAATGTATTTGACGGTAAGACCGTCGGGGGAGGTCTCGGGAATGTGGAGCACCGTATCGGTGGCCTCACCGATGCCCACGACCGAGCAGTAGCCGTCCTCGTCCTCAACGGGCGCAAACGCCAAGCCCTCGGTAATGGGAACGGTAACGGGCGGTTCGGTTTCGGGCGACATTTCGGATTGTTGTTCGATTGTCCCCGTGGTTGGCGGGGAGATGGGTGTCGTACCGGGGTCATGCTGTCCCAACCAAAGGATACCGCCGAAAACGCCCAGAGCCACTACGGCGCAGGCCGCCGCCACGAACCAGCTACTTGAGGTGACCCGTTGCCATTTCGCCCGGAGCGTGGACTCCTCTCTGGCTTTAGCCAAGGCCGCGGCCATCTCGGGCAGCTCGCTGTCCAGAATGTATTGCTCGCGCGTATACGTCAACGCACGCAGAATGGAAGTTGATGCTTTCATATCGAAAATCCCCTTTCTGTCAAATGAATTCTCAGTCGCTCCCGCATACGGTGGAGGCGTACCGAGGTGTTGTTTGCAGTCAGTCCGTAGGCCTCGGCCAACGCCGAGACAGAGTAGAGATGCCAGTACCGTCCCATAAAGAGTCTACGGTCAAAGGGCTCCAGACCGTCCAGAAACTCGTTCAACGCTTGGGTCAGAGCCGTCTCGTCCACGCTATCGGGCGGAGAGCACAGCGTCAACTCGTCCAACGCCACCTCCAGATTTCGATTCCGCTTCAAGCGGGTCACGGTTCGCAGGCGGTCGATGGAAAGATGCCGCACCAGCCGTCCCAGATAGACCTTCAAAGAAGGAGGGTTTTGGGGCGGGATGCTCTTCCAGGCCTTGAGCCAGGTGTCGTTGACACACTCCTCCGCGTCCTGGCTGTTTTCCAAAATACTCATGGAAATCCCCATGACGTAGGAGCCGTATTTGTCGGTGGATTGCTTGATCGCTTCCTCGTTACGAGCGAAGAACAGAGCGATGATGTCTCGGTCGTCCATATTACGTACCAACCTTTCGTTTGTATTCGGGGCGCCGCGCGCACGCCCCTCTGCTTACATAACCGACGTTTTTCGGTAAATCTTACAAATTCTTATACTAAATACAAATAAAACCGAAAATAGGAGAGCGTGCCTCCGGCGGCTTAAGAACCCTTTGAAAACCTCCTCGCGTTGCTCGGGGCAAATTCGCCTGTGGCGAAGTTTGCGGGGTTCTTAAGAATCTCCTAAACTTTCAAAAACAATTTATTTCTTGTTTTGACTTGCTGTTTGACAGTAGGATTTCGACTTGCACCGTGGGTCCCTCCCCACTGGGATATTGAGGAACGAGGTATGAAGTCGTATTCAAGGTTTTTATTGATAATTCGTATTACATTTTTAAAAAAGTTTTTGAAAAAGGGGTGCGGGTGGAAAACTTCTTTCAAGAAGTTTTTCCCCCGCAAATCATACGTAATCCGATCTCTCACTCCCCGAGCATGATGCGAATGATCTCACGATCCGTTTCGCTCATGCCGTCGCGGGCGAGACGGCCTATGTTTCGGATGGTATTCTCCACCCCCTTGGTCACGATGCCGTCGCCGCCGTAGAACTGGCGCCCCGAGCGCATCATATCGTAGCCCATGATACCTGCCTCCACCGCCATGGCAATCTTGGCAGCGCAGGAGGCCTTAGCGCCGTCGCAGATCGTGCCCGACAGGATGGCAACCGCATTGACCAGCGTATGCGCGATCTCGCGGAACCGCCCGCCGGCCAGATAGCAGATACCGCACCCGCAACCGCATCCCGCGCTGATAGCGCCGCAGTAGGCCGACAGACAGCCAATGCCCGTTTTCTGGTGAACGGTGATGAGGTTGGATACGAGCAGAGCCCGCAGCATCGTTTCCTCGTCGATATGCCACTTGCGCGCGTAGATCACCACGGGAACCGAGGCGGTCATGCCTTGATTTCCGCTTCCCGAAATGATGCAGACGGGCAGCTCGCAACCGTTCATGCGGGCATCCGAGCCGGCGGCGGCGTAGGCGCGCGCCATGGTACGGAGGTCGCAATGACCGCCGTTATAGAGCAGACGTCCGATGGAGGCGCCGTATTCGTTTCGCAGTCCTTCCTCGGCGATGGCCATGTTCATGGCGATCTGTCTCTTCAATAGGGGTCTTACCTCATCCAGCTCCACCTCGTCGGCAAAGGTAATGATGTCCTGCACGTTGAGCAAGGTTCGATCCGCGCAGGATGCCGCTTCAGCCCCCTCCCCGTTGCGGTAGCGATCCGTTACATCCTCCCCATCACGCTCCACCGATACCACGTTGGTGTGGCGGTCGATCAAATGGACGCGGGCAGACACGGTTTTCCCGCCCGCCTCGGCGGTTCCCGTCATGACCAGCTCAAAGGGATGCCTGGTCTCCAATTCGCAGACAACGGGGGGCACTGCGGCCAGAAAATCGCGGATACGCGGCGTGTCTGCGGGCTTCAGCGCGCACAATACCTCCAAGCGGCGGTCGGGACAGCCTGCCACAATACCTGCCGCTACGGCGGCCTCGATGCCGTGCATACCGTCGGTAGCCGGAACGATGACCGACTTGACGTTCTTGATAATATTCCCGCTGAGCTCCACCTTCAAGGCGGCGGGATCCGAGCCCAGGGCATGGCGCAAAATTGCGGCGGCATACGCAATGGCGATGGGCTCGGTACACCCCATCGCAGGCACAAGCTCCTCGCGGAGGATGGCGGTATAGTTTTTCGTTACATTGGGTGAGAGAGACATCTGCTGCTCCTTTGCACGTGAATTTTACGGTATCTTCGGGGCGGAAGCGGCGGGATTCCTGCCAAACCTCATTTCCGTCTTAGCCAATCACATGGTAGCCGACAACGGTTTTCAGGAGAGTCTCGGCGTAGACGCGGCCGAAAAAGTCGTTGGGGTGGTTGATATTATTGCCGGAATAGTCGTAAAAATCCTTACGGGTCAGAATCGACAGGCTCAGAGAAGTCATGCGGCAGACCCCGCAGGAAACTCCCGCGGCGCGATAGGCCTCCGCTTGCTTCAAAAGCACAGGCTCCTGCTTTTCCTGGTAGCCGTACCAGCCGTTGGTGGCCTTGGGATTGGGAACCATAGTGGAGAGGAGAACCACGCTCGCGGCGGGGCAGATCCCCAGCACGCCGTCCACCACCTTCGTAATATTTTCATTGGTAACCTCCGGAAGCCAGCCGCCGTCGTTCATGCCAAACGCAATCACGAACAGATCGCATCCGTAGCGCTCGATCTGTTTTTTGACGTAGTCATCAAAGCGGTCTATGGCGTGCAAGGACGTCCACCCGCCGATGGCAGTATTGATGTAGGTAATGGTGCCGCGGGTACCTGCCGCGTAGTCGGTATCGGGTAGCTTTTGAGGGATAGGCGGTTCGGTGATACCGGAGGGCTGAAACCGTACCGTGTAGCCGTACAGCTCGGCCAGCGCGCGGGTGAAGAGAATGGTGTAGGGGTACTGGCGCACGCCTGAATCATTCATCCAACTGGTGTCGAAGCCGTGGGTGATGGAGTCACCGTAGAAAAACACGGTGACGTCCTCACCCTTTTTGAGTTTTTCCAGAAAACGGGCAAAATACGCCGATTCATCGGGCTGAACAAATCCGTCCCACGAAGCAGCGTGCGTGTAGGTCACGTTGATCTGCCACCGATTCATGGGGTCGTACGATCCCCAATGGGTGAGCACGTTTTGGCCGTTGTACTCGGTCTGCAGGATGGATTCAGGGACGTTGTAGTAGGCCTCGCGGGTGATACAAGGGATGGATGAGCCCTCAGGCAGGACAAGATTTCCGTCCGCAACGGTATAGTCCTTCCCTGCCTCATAGGTAACGGTTTGGTCGTAGGACGTGACCGAGATCACCTGCTCGATGGGGTAGAGAAGAGGTTTCACGTCGGTTCGATCCAGAAACATGACCGTCTCATTCAGAACAGTATCTCCCTCAAAAACGGAGCGCATCAGTGGGTCAAGCGCAGAGAACTGCGGCGTATGCATACATTGATTCATAGTCAGCCTCCCTCTATTTCGTTCCGGTGGAGCCGAAGCCGCCCGCGCCGCGCTCTGTTTCATCCAACGTGTCTACTTCAATAAAATCCGCCGTGATAACGGGCATAACAAGGAACTGGGCGACGCGGTCGCCGGGCTCCACGGTCTGGGGGATGTCGCCGTGGTTGTGGAGGGCTACCATCAGCTCGCCGCGGTAGTCCGAGTCAATGACACCCACCTTATTGGCGGGAGCCAATCCCCGCTTGGAGGCCAGGCCGCTCCGGGCGAAGTTCAGCCCCACGTAGCCCTCGGGGATGGCCATGGACAAGCCGGTATGGATGAACACCGTCTCGCCGGGGTTGATGGTGATGGGGTCTCCCTCGGGGAGGGCGTAGAGGTCAGCACCCGCCGCTCCTGCCGAGCCGTAGGTAGGCAGGATGGCCGCAGGGTGGAGTTTTTTGATTTTCAGTTCCATGATTTTTTAATTCCTTGATCGATTCATATTTTCCGGGTAAAAGGATCATTTTGCATTGGCCGTGTCGCCGTGAATACCGTAGGCGGTCTGCGCCTGGACCTTCAGGGCAAGGGTCTCGGCCATGGCCTCGTCGGTGAAGTTGGTAAAGCCTTTGAGTTCCCGGTAGAGCTCCATGGTCATCCGCAGGCGGAAGCCTGTAGCGCGGTCGGCGGGCGGGGTCAGAACCATCACCAGCTCCACAAGCTTACCGTTCTTCCGCCGGTAGGAGGTGTGCTCGAAGACTGTCTTCATGGTTTCGGCTGCCTTGATGGCATCGCTCCATTTCTTATCCAAGTCAGAGAAGGTGTCCTGCTCGCTGTCGTACAGGTTCAGAAGAGCCAGGATCAGATCGCCGTAGGCCAGGGAGAAGGTCTCGTCCATGTCCTCCTGCCACGCCGCCAGCTTGATGCTCGTGCCGACCGAGAGGGCGGTCATGGCGGCCAGGAGAATGGCCAAAACTATAGTAAGGGCTTTGGTTTTGGGTTGTCTCATGAATAATTCCTTTCTGATTGAAGGTTTAGGGGATTCTTAAGCCGCCGGAGGCTCGCTCTCCATTTTACAGATACATCTCCTTGATCTCCTTGATCTCCGCCATCCACAGCGCGCTGGACGCATCCGAGGGCATGACCCACCCGCCGCGGGGGGACACGGTGACGTCGAATACCGCAGGGCCGTCGGGAAGGCAGGAGCGCTTGAACTGCTGGGTGAAGAAGCGGCGGGTGAAGGTTTCCAGCCACTTGATCAACGTCGCGTCATCATAGGTATCGCCCAGAGCGTACTGTGCCATGCGGAAGAGCTTGGCAGGGGTGAAGCCGTAGCGGAGGAGGTAGTAGAGGTAGAAATCGTGGAGCTCGTAGGGGCCGACCAGATCCTCGGTCTTCTGGGCGAT
>JAZQXS010000301.1:0-6078 GCA_045633025.1 Eubacteriales bacterium
CCGGAGCCGGCCAGCTTGGTGCCGCGGTCGTAGTCGATCAGACCCAGATCGGTGCAAAGATCCACGTGATGCTTGGGCTCAAAGTCGAACTTTCTGGGCTCGCCCCAGTAGCGCAGGGGCTCGTTGTTCTCCTTACCGCCGGGGAGCAGATCCTCGTCGGGCAGGTTCGGCAGACCCAGCAGGATGTCGGTGCTCTTGGCCTCGACCTCCTTGAGTTTTTCGTCGATCTCCTTGGTCTTGGCGGACATGGTCTTCATTTCGGCGAAGATCTCGGAAACGTCCTTCCCCTCCTTCTTATACTGAGGGATGAGCTTGTTCATCTTGTTCTGCTCAGCCTTGATCGCCTCAGTTCCCTTGATCAGCTCACGTCTCTCGGCGTCCAGAGCCAAAATGGCCTCAATGTCCTCTCTGGCGTCCTTCCCCTTCTTCTGCAGGCGGGCGATTACCTCTTCCGGATTTTCCTTGATGTACTTAATGTCCAGCATTGTCTTGTTTTCCTTTCGATTTATTCAAAAATATCTTGTCCGACAAGAACCTTCAGCAGCGATTCCAGATCCTCGTCGTCTTCAAACGTAAGTTCGACGGTCTTTTTACGGTTGGTTTCGTGAATTTTGACCTTACGACCCAGACGGGTTCTGGCCTTATCCTCCAGATCCTTCATGTAAATGCGTCTTTGCATGGCCGCATTGGTTTCCTCGGTGACCTCGGGTTCCTCCTCGGGAACCGTGTTGTACTTACGAACCAGGTTCTCCGCATCACGAACCGAAAGCTCCTTTGCCACGATCAATTCCGCCAGAGGAAGCATTTTTTCCTCGTCTTCCAAGCCCAAAATAGCTCTTGCATGACCCATGGAAAGCTTTTCGTCCTGTACAAGCTCCAAAATGTCATCCGGCAGATCCAGCAAGCGAAGCATATTCGCCACTGCAGAACGGCTCTTACCGGCCTGCTGCGCTACCTCCTCCTGCTTAAGACCAAAGCGCTCGATCAGAGCCTTATACGCCATAGCTTCTTCAATGGGGTTCAGATCCTTTCTCTGAACGTTTTCAATGAGCGCCACCTCGGCCACCTTCAGCTCGTCGCCTGTCATAATGACGGCGGGAATTTCATCCAGACCGGCCATTCTGGCGGCTCTCCAGCGTCGCTCACCTGCAATGATCTCATAATTATCACTCAGATCACCGATTTCGCGCAGAATGATGGGCTGGAGCACACCGTGCTCGCGGATAGAATCCGCCAGAACCTGGAGCGCATTTTCGTCAAAATTCTTTCTTGGTTGGTCGCCGCGGGGGGTAATGCGGCTGATTTTGACCGTGGTTTTCGATTCCTGCTTACTCTCCATCATATTATCGTCAAGCAGAGAATAGAAATCCCGTCCCAATCCCCCTTGTCTCTTTGCCATTTTAATCTCCTTTGTTTTTAAATTCGTGTAGACAGTTCATTTGCAACCGCCAAATACTCGTCTGCTCCCTTGCTTTTCTTATCGTGGTAGTAGACAGGAAGGCCAAATCCGGGCGCCTCCGACAGTTTAACACCGCGAGAAATATTTGTTTCAAACAGTTTTCCGGCGTAGTGCTTCTTTAGTTCGGTTTTGACCTGCTGAGTCAGAAGCAAGCGATTCGTGTACATGGTCAGCAAAATGCCGGTAACTGCCAGGTTGTTGTTGTAGTGCGCCTTGATTTTGCTAATGGTAATCATCAACTGGGACAATCCTTCCAGCGCATAGAATTCGCACTGCATCGGGATCACAACGCCGTCGCTGGCCGAGAGCGAGTTCATCGTCAGCATACCCAGCGAAGGCGGGCAGTCAATGATGATGTAATCGTATGTAGATTTAATCGGTGCAAATGCATTTTTCATGGCCGCCCAGGGCTCCGGCGAATCTTCCTGCAGCAGGTCAAATTCAGTACCGGCTAGGCTCATATTTGCAGGAATCAAAGACAGCTTTTGAAATTCAGTTTTGATAATCGCGTTTTCTGCCGCGACATCGCCCATCAAAACGTCCTTAATGGTATATTTCAAGCCTTTTTTGGCAATTCCAACGCCACTTGTCGCATTACCTTGCGGATCAAGATCAACCAGTAGCGTATTATAGCCGAGCACACCCAGAGACGAGGCTATATTTACCGCCGAGGTGGTTTTTCCAACGCCGCCCTTTTGGTTTGCAAAGGATATGATTTTTCCCATACGTTTTCCTCCTTTTCAACAGTATATCATAGTATATCACATTTTTCTCTTTTTTGCAAGACTTTTTTACAAGTTGGCAAATATTTTTTTGTTTCACGTGAAACTTTTTTTGGTCTTTCGTCACGTTTCACGTGGAACATCACAAAATGTCAAAATTGTTTCACGTGAAACACACATAAATCGCACTGTCCGAGTATCTGCCATGTTTCACGTGAAACATGCAATATTACAAAGGTTTCTTTTTCATGGCACCAAAGCTTCTGGGAAACTCTTTTGGCGTGTTTGACGTCTTATCTATCAGGATCAGCGTTCTTTTTTCGGCGTCATTTGTCAAAAGCAAGTCATACTCTTGCAGATCTTGCAATTTTCCTCCCAACTTTTGAATTCCATCAGACGCTTTCCTGTATTCTTCTGCGCCGGCAAGGCCCTTCATGGAAATAAACTGACCGCCAATTTTAACAAACGGCATGCACAACTCGCACAACACGTTCAATCTCGCCACGGCGCGGCCAATTACTACATCATATTGCTCCCGCTGATCCGCCAATTTTGCCACATCCTCCGCTCTTGCGGCCACAGTGCGGACAGAAAGCCCTAGAGAATCCGCAGTTTTCTGCACGTACTTAATTTTTTTCTCGGTGCTGTCCAAGCCTGTAATATCCAGATCGGGGCGAACGATGGCCAACGGCAATACAGGATACCCACCGCCGCATCCCACATCCAGCACCTTCGCATTTTGAGGGATACATTCAGCTACCTTCACGCAATCCGCATAGTGCAGCGGAACAATTTTCTCCAAATCCGTGATAGCGGTAATATTCATGCTTTGATTGGTTTCCAGCATGATATCCGTTAACTTTTCAAACAGGCGAATATTTTCATCAGTTATATAGGATTCCAGGTGATTTTTCTCAAAAACATCCCGGAAAAGTGTTTCAAAGGTCATATTTTGTGATTCTCCTTTATTTTATGCCCAGATACAACAGTAGTACCGAGATATCCGCCGGACTGACACCTGAGATGCGAGAGGCTTGTCCCACGGTGGACGGTCGGAATTTGTCCAATTTTTGGCCGGCCTCCAAGCGAAGTCCCTTGATACTCTTGAAGTCAATGTTATCGGGTATAAATTTATCCTCTAATTTCTTTTGACGTTCCACTTCGGCCAATTCACGCTTGATATACCCGGCGTATTTGACGTCGGTTTCCACAGTTTTGACGATGCTCGGCGTCAGATTCGGCCGATTCTCGTCGATCTTTTGCAGATCCTCGTAGGATATCTGCGGTCTCCGTAGCAGATCTCCCAAGGAAACTCCGGATTTCACCGCCTCAAGCCCCAATTCCTCCAGCAAAGGATTCACCTTATCGGGGCCGTAGTGAGTCGATTCCAAGCGTTGTTTTTCCGTCTCTTCCGCCTCTTTTTTTTGTAAAAAGGCTTGATACCGCGCTTCATTCACCAAACCGCAGGCGTAGCCGATGGGAGTCAGACGCAGATCGGCGTTATCCTGCCGGAGGATCAAGCGAAATTCCGACCGAGATGTCATCATGCGGTAGGGCTCATTGGTTCCCTTCGTCACCAGATCGTCAATCAGCGTGCCGATGTAGCTTCCAGAGCGGGGCAGAGTAATCTTTTCCTTTCCCAAAGCCGTCAGCGCGGCGTTGATACCTGCGATCAAGCCCTGCGCGGCAGCCTCCTCGTAGCCGGAGGTGCCGTTGAACTGTCCCGCGCCGTAGAGATTTGGGTGATCCTTAAACTCCAAGGTGGCCGCAAGCTGCGTGGGATCGGTGCAATCGTACTCGATGGCGTAGGCGTACCGCATGATCTCAGCATGTTCGAAACCCTTCAAGGAGCGGATCATTCTCCATTGTACGTCGGTGGGCAGAGAGGTGGAAAAGCCCTGAATGTACATCTCCTCGGTATCCATGCCCATGGGCTCTACGAAGAGCTGGTGGCGCTCCTTATCAGCAAAACGAACGATCTTATCCTCAATGGAGGGGCAATACCGAGGCCCTGTACCGCTGATCTGCCCTGAATACATGGCGGATCGATGAATATTTTCGTGGATAATGGCATGAGTTTCCGCATTGGTATAGACGATGTGGCAGGGGAGCTGCTCACCGCAAATATACCCGCTTGGGTCTGTTTCAGTAGAGAAAGGCATGGGATCTGCCTCGCCGGGTTGCTTTTCCAGCGCCGACAGATTAATAGTTTCCCGCTTGACACGGGCGGGAGTGCCCGTCTTGAAGCGCATCATGCGGATACCCATGTCGGACAGGCACTTGGACAGCCCCTTGGAAGGAAGACTGCCGTCCGGGCCCGACTCAAAATTGCGGTCGCCCACGAAAATTTTCGCCTCGGGGTAGGTTCCCGTGGCAATGATGACCGCTTCGCAGTCCCAACGCTCTCCCAAACGGGTCATGACCGCTTCAACACCAAGAGATCTTCCCGTTGTTTCGTCAATTTTCTCCACAATATCGGTGATCTCAGCCTGAACGACCCGCAGATTATCGGTC
The DNA here is from genome assembly GCA_045633025.1 of Eubacteriales bacterium. Classification (GTDB taxonomy): domain Bacteria; phylum Bacillota; class Clostridia; order Oscillospirales; family CAG-272; genus CAMEON01. The sequence continues at coordinate 4,696 of JAZQXS010000301.1, forward strand.
TGCTCCAGGGTATGCTTCATACGGACGTGGTAGGCCACGCGGTCGGCTTGGACACGCTTCGAGTGAACAGCCGCGCCCTTGCCCAGATTCAGTGTGCGGCTCTGCAAGGTGACGGCATCGGCGCAGCGTCCCATCTCGCCACCCAAGGCGTCGATCTCATAGACCAAATGCCCCTTGGCCGTGCCGCCGATGGAGGGGTTGCAGGGCATATTCGCGATCTGATCCAGCGACAGCGTGAAGAGCACCGTGTCCACACCCATCCGCGCCGACGCCAGCGCCGCTTCACATCCCGCATGTCCCGCGCCAATGACGGCTACGGTGGTTTTTGTCGTATATTCTTTCATGTTGATAACTGTTTCTTCCTTATAATTACCATTTTTTACCATTTTTAGATACATAAGTACCCATTATATTGTATCACTCTTTTTCCTCTTCGTCAAGTCTTTTGCGCCAAAACACCCCGCGATCCGTCGAATTTATGTAAACTTTTTCTGCTAAATATTTGAAATTTTCAAAAAACCCTTTACAATTTGCAAGAAATGTGATATTATATACATTGAGCAAATTTGTCTCGCGGTATTGCTCCCGCGGGGAAATAAATTTTAAGGAGGAATTCCTAAAATGGCAATCATCAGAAAAAAAGTGTCCATGGATGGTAACCAGGCTGCCGCTACGGTAAGCTATGCTTTCACCGAAGTAGCCGGCATTTACCCGATTACCCCCTCCAGCCCTATGGCTGACTGGGTAGACCAGTGGTCTGCACAGGGACTCAAGAACATTTTCGGTACTACCGTCAACGTAATGGAGATGGAGTCCGAGGCAGGTGCCGCCGGTACCGTTCACGGCTCGCTGAACGCCGGTGCTCTGACCACCACCTACACCGCATCTCAGGGTCTGCTGCTCATGATCCCCAACATGTACAAGATCGCCGGTGAGCTTCTCCCCTGCGTATTCCATGTTTCGGCTCGTTGCGTAGCTTCCCACGCTCTGAACATTTTCGGCGACCACTCCGACGTGTATGCTTGCCGTCAGACCGGTTTCGCTATGCTGGCTGAGACCAACCCCCAGGAGGTTATGGACCTGGGTGCCGTTGCTCACCTGGCTACCATCAAGGGCCGCGTTCCCTTCCTGAACTTCTTCGACGGCTTCCGTACCTCTCACGAGATCCAGAAAATCGAGGTCTGGGACTTCAACGACCTGGCCGAGATGGTGGATATGGACGCTGTGGCCGCATTCCGCGCCCGCGCTCTGAACCCCGAGCATCCCGTACTCCGCGGTTCCGCTCAGAACGGTGATATCTTCTTCCAGAACCGTGAGGCCTGCAACAAGTACTACGACGCTCTGCCCGCCATCGTCGAGGAGTACATGGATAAGGTCAACGCC
>JAZQXS010000302.1:0-2870 GCA_045633025.1 Eubacteriales bacterium
ACGCCGAGATCGCGGCTATTTACGTCCAACTTGGGCAGACGGAGAAGGCGTTGGAATATATCCGCCGCATTCTTGCGGCAATTGAGAAGCACATGATTGAGGAAGAGAAAAAAAACAAATCCAAGTTGCTGTACTCAACAAGCTTGAACGACGCCGCCCCGCCCGAGCAAATGTGTCGGGCGCTCTTCCGAAAACTGATGGCCATGCCTGAGCTGGAGTCCTTCCGCGAAGAGATCGCGGCTATGCGCGACAGATACGAGGCGTATTTGGAGCCAAAAGGGCTTTGAACTTTCGTGAAAATCGGAAAAGCTCCCTTTGGGGGCTTTTTTTAGATTTTTTTTTCAAAACCCCTTGACATTCCAGCCAACGGAAATGTTATAATATGTGATAATAAGGTACCAACGGGAGGAGATTGGCGCTATGCTGAAAATCGGTGAGTTTGCCCGCATTTGCCGCGTCAACAGACGGACGCTCCGCTATTATGACGAGGAGGGAATTTTGAGCCCGGATATCATTGATTCTCGAACGGGATACCGCTACTATGCGCCGGAGAAGATCGAAGTCTTCCGAAAAATCCAGACGTATAAGGAGGCAGGCTTCACCTTGGAGGAAATCAAGGAGCTGCTCGGAACCGGCGCAGAGCGGAGAAGCACTCTTGTGGCCGTAAAGCGGAAGGCAATCTACGAGCAAGTGAAGAGCCTGCAAGCAAAGCTGACCCTGCTGGATTCTCTGGGAGATGAACGGAATCGGTTGGGTGGAGTGGATGTATTTTGGTTGCATAAGAACTTTAAGGATGATCCGAGGGTTGTCGGCCGCTGGGAGCTTTGCGGACGGCTGGTATACCCTGTTTACGGGGATACGCCTGTTTCTACGGAGCATCTGGAGCCCTGTCACCGCGAAGACGTATTTCAAAAGCTTATTTTGCTTCCGAACGGGCTTCCATGGTGGGCATTCTGTTGGAGCTGTGGATTTCTGTATCAATTTTCCCCGCTTTATCAAACCTTGATCCCCCACCCATATACCCTGTGGGAGGACGGGAAAACGCAGTATATGACGGTGCGGTTTGCTACACCCGCCGGCCTGGATCAAGGCGGTGACCCAATCTGGCTTTTGTACCGCCAGACCGAGCACGTAGCGCTTACCGAGTCGGAGACTCGCGTATTTACGGATGATGTGGATCTGCCGCTCATCCCCGATCCCGACGTAGAGGGCGTGTGGAAGACGATTGCCTGCGTGTCTGATCCCCAAGCCTTCACATGGGAGGCTATTCCTCGCGAGCGGTCTCCGTTTTGGGTAATGGAGATGGTTTTTGCTTCCGATCAGGCTTGCATCCGTCGTTATGCGAAAAAAGGGGATACCGTAGAGCGGGTCAACCCCTATACGCGCTATAAAACGGTCTCGCAAACGGCAAGAGGCGCTGTTTTAGGCAAGAAAAACCATATAGCAGAAGAATATATGCTGCGGGAGGTGGAGGGAGAGACACTTCTGTTCGTACAGCACAAAACCGGAGATTATATATATGGCGGACTTCAGCCGAAATGGTTCGTGTTCCGTCGGAAAACAGGAGGGACTCATGAAACGTAAAATAACCAAAGAGGATATGAAGGCTTCGCTGGCCACAGCCCTTCGGGCGGTTCTGTTTAATTACCTGCTGACTGCCGTGTGCTTTTTCCTGCTGTGGTATTGGGTGACACCCAAACTATTTCCGCTTTTCCCGCGATTTGCCGAATATTTGCAGAAGCTGGATGACGACGGCCTTCTGGTGGCTTATGATATTTTTTATACGATCAGCTCCGTTTTGGCCATGTTCCCCGGGATGTGTTGGGCATACCGATTGTCCAAAAGAAGAAAAAAGGATTTTTTTAAGCACATGGACGGGCGCATTTCGTATGCCGCGGGGGTTCGGTATCATTTGACCGAATACGGCGCTTCCGACGGGATTTCGCTGGCGGCAATCGCTTTTGTGTTTGCCTTGATCTCCGCCGCTTTTAGTGGCGGAGTAGGGAAGCTGTTCCCGCTTGTATTCTATCTGTCCCGCGCTTTGGGCGTGTTGCCTGGATGGATCGTCGCGGTCGTACTGATGCTTGGCGCCGCCATATGCGGAATATTTTTCTCCCAAAGGAAGTGGCGGGCAGAGCATTTCGTTGGTGAATAAGGAGGGATGCTATGTTTACGTTTGTGATTATGCTATTGGACACGATGACCATTCTGTGGATGTCCTTGTTCCTGCTTCGATTACTGCGGGCGATTTGGATGCGAGCCGGATTCATGCGTCAGATCAAATTAGTATGCCAAATCCGAAATCTCGAATTAACCGTATATCGTTGGCCGTTTCTATCCGTTCTTTTCAAATCATCCAAAATTGATTTGACGGTCAGAACCGAGAAATATGCGTATCATGTGAAGCTGTTCACATCCCTTTCCTCCAAGCGTGTTTTTCATTTTATCGACGAGAACAATTACGTTAGCTACATAAAAACGTTTACCGCATTGCCCATGGCTACGAAAATCAGTGAGCACATCAATTTCTCCGTGTTCCATCGAATCCCGCCGACTGAACGGAAACAAGACGAAGGCAGGGAGGCTGTTTACATACTCCTGTTCAATCCCACTCCCAATAACATCGTCAGTATTTGCGAGGGAACGCTGACCGAGGTGGGGAATGGAAGCCGTATTGGTTCGCTTTGGGCGTATAACGGCAAAGGATTTTGCGCGATGTTGGATCAACCCTCGGACTCCGAGTGATCTCTTGGAAAAAGCCCCCTTTCGGGGGCTTTTTTACATGAACAACAGCCGCGTTCGAACGAACGCATAAAAATAGATTATGAATATTAAACAAAATTTAAAAACATGACAAAATGCTCTTGACA